>NZ_JBFTNT010000038.1:0-28241 GCF_056397585.1 Pedobacter sp. 05L430
GTGCTATAAAGAGTAAATCTTTATAACTATGTAAAGCATATACGGAGCTTTGTACGGGCACCAGAACCTTAACAAAGGTCATTGTTTTTAATGACCATTCTACTACGCCTTTATCATTGCCTGCGCTAAAGAAGAAGCCTTCTTTTGCAGCAGGACTTGCAAGTGCATAAATTGGGTTTTGATGACCGCTAAGTGTATGTAAGTGCTTTAACATATAATTATTTGCTATGTCGACCTTTTAGATTTAAGCCGATATCTGCCAGGGTTTTGCCCTTTTCTCTAAGTAAAACCAATAAATGAAAGATCAGGTCGGAGCTTTCGTTAACGAAATCCACATCAGTTTCGGCCAGTGCAGCTATAACAGTTTCAACACCTTCTTCACCAACTTTTTGTGCAATTTTATTGAGCCCTTTTGAACGAAGCTTATTTACATAAGATTCTTCAGAAGGGTTTTCATAGCGATCGGCAATGATCTGTTCCAGCTCAAATATAAAGTTCTGGTTGTAGTCAGTTTTAAAGCAGCTACGAGAACCTGTATGGCAAGTAGGACCTACCGGCGTAGCTTTTATTAAAATTGTATCATTATCGCAATCTATATGCGTTTCCTTTACAAAAAGAAAGTTTCCGCTTTCCTCACCTTTAGTCCATAGTCTGTTTTTACTGCGCGAAAAGAAAGTAACTTTTCCCTCTGCAAGTGTTTTATCCCATGCTTCCTGGTTCATATAACCCAGCATTAAAACTTCCAGGGTTTGTACATCCTGTATAATTACAGGTACCAAACCCTGTGTTTTTTCAAAATCTATGTTCATATCGTTTTTAACTCTTTACACGATCTCGTCATGCTGAATTTATCTCAGCATCCCGGCCATGTTATTTATCTTTCTCTTGCGGGATCCTAAAATAAATTCAGGATGACGGCCGCTTTAGTTACAAGATTTTGCTACAACCTTACCGGTATATTGTGTTTTTTTAATTCGCTTTTTAAATAGGGGATAGGAATCTCACCAAAGTGAAAAACCGAGGCTGCCAAAGCAGCATCAACACCTGTCTCTAAAAATACCTCCGTAAAGTGTTCAACCTTCCCTGCGCCACCCGAGGCAATTACAGGGATGTTGATAGATCGTGCTATTTTATCAAGTAATAAGCAATCAAAGCCATTTTTAGTACCGTCGTGATCCATTGAAGTCAATAGAATTTCACCTGCTCCCAAACTTTCAGCCTTAAGAATCCAGTCTTCTGTTTCCAGTTCAGTAATCAACCGTCCGCCATTAAGGTGAACCATATTTTTGCCATCTACCAGTTTAGTGTCAACAGCCACCACTACAAACTGAACACCAAATGCTTTAGCTAAATCCTCAATTAACGAGGGGTTTCTGACTGCCGCAGAGTTAATGCTGATCTTGTCAGCACCGGAATTCAATAGTGCTTCAGCGTCAGCAATGGTAGTTATACCCCCACCTATGGTAAACGGGATATTTAGCTGACGGGCTACCGACTTCACCATTTCTATCGTGGTACCACGTCTTTCATGAGTTGCGGTAATGTCTAAAAACACCAGTTCATCAGCTCCTTGCTGCGCATACTGCCAGGCAAGTTCAACCGGATCCCCGGCATCTTTAAGGTCAACAAAATTTACACCTTTAACCGTGCGCCCATCTTTAACATCAAGGCATGGAATAATACGTTTGCTTAACATCGGTTAAAGAGAGGTCATTTGCTTCAGATTCCATTGCTTAATTTCATCAATAGAAATCCTGTTTTCATATATTGCCTTGCCAACAACTACTGAACGGATATCCAGGTTTGCCAGTTCTTCAATGTCGGCCATTGAACTGATACCACCCGATGCAATCAGTTTTATAAACGGAGAGTGCTCCAATAGTTTTTTATACAAATCTACGGCTGCGCCACCTAGTTTGCCATCTTTGTTGATATCTGTACATAGGAACCTGAAAAAGCCAAGTTGTAAGCACTTGTCAACATAATCCATTAGCTTAATTGGTGAACTTTCCATCCAGCCTGAGTATTTAATTACTTCGTCTAATACGTCAATAGCAATAACAATACGGTTGGCATAGTCATATTTTTTGCCTACTTCAGCACTAAGATCTTTTAAGAAATCAGGGTTGGTAATGGCCTGTGTGCCAACAATAACACGATGAATACCTGCGTCAAGCAAATCTGTAACTTGCTTAATTGTGCGGATACCACCTCCATACTGAACACGCATGTCGGTTTTCCTAATGATGTCAAAAAGCGCTGCCTGGTTACTGAAATCTCCTTTTGCTCCATTTAGATCAATAATATGTATGAATTCTGTACCATTAGACCGGTAAGTGTCTATCATTTCAGCGATGGAAACATCATATACTGTTTTTTGGTTATAATCACCTTCTCTAAGGCGAACTACCTTACCATCTAGAATATCAATTGCGGGAATTATGTACATTTTACTGTTTTAAGTTTGAAAAATTCTTTAATAAACGCTCTCCGGCGATACCAGATTTCTCTGGATGAAATTGTACGCCATAGAAATTATCCTTTTGCACTGCTGCAGAAAATGGTTTTCCATAATTTGCAGTCGCGATATCAAAAGTAGGGTTATATTCAATAAAGTACGAATGCACAAAGTAAAATTGTGTCAGATTTTCAACACCTTCAAACAAGGAATTGTTTTTATGATCTATATTATTCCAACCCATGTGCGGGATTTTAATCCCTTGATTCTTATCGAATAGTTTTGTTTTAACAGGTACTATATTCATCATGTCGGCATTTCCTTCTTCCGAATGTTCGGTAAGTAATTGCATGCCCACGCAGATGCCAAGTACCGGTTTTTTTAATGCCTTTATTGGCTCAACAAGCCCTGTTTGCTCCAGTTTGTTCATTGCTGCTCCGGCATGTCCCACACCTGGAATAATGATGTGGGTGTATTTGTCCAGGTCAGTTTCTGTGTTTACCATTCCGAAGGGTATAGCTAACCTTTCCAATGCAGAAGTAAGGGAAAAGATGTTGCCGGCGCCGTAGTTTACTATTCCAATCATTATTCAATTCTTTATTTCTCGTTCCCATCATCTCTCCTAAAGTCGAGATGACGGCTATCTAATTACAATACTCCCTTAGTGCTGGGTAAAACCAGCTTTTCAGCATCACGTTTAATGGCCATTTTAATTGCCTTGGCAAAGGCTTTAAATATAGCTTCAATTTTATGATGCTCGTTTTCGCCTTCAGCTTTAATGTTCAGGTTGCATTTTGCCGCATCACTAAATGATTTAAAGAAGTGATAAAACATTTCCGTAGGCATATCGCCAACCATTTCACGTTTAAAATCTGCTTCCCAAACAATCCAGTTACGCCCGCCAAAGTCTATTGCTGCCTGAGCTAAACAATCGTCCATAGGCAAGCAGAAACCATAGCGCTCAAGACCAAGTTTGTTACCTATAGCCTTGGCAAAAGCTTCTCCAAGTGCAATACCAGTATCCTCAATAGTATGGTGCTCATCTATATGCAAATCGCCATTGGTCTTGATTCGTAAATCAATACTTCCGTGACGCGCAATCTGGTCAAGCATATGGTTAAAGAAATTTAAGCCTGTATCGATATCAGCTTTGCCAGTTCCATCCAGATCAATGCCAATGCTAATCTTTGTTTCATTGGTATTGCGTTCATGAGTAATTGTTCTTGTTCCAGCCTTAAGCATGGTATAGATATCCACCCAATTTTGGGTTCTTAAAGCAATATACTCGGTTAAATGCTCCGCCTTTTCAAGCTTTTCATTAGCGCCAAGCTGGTCATTATTACAGATCCATATGGCTTTTGCACCAAGGTTTTTAGCCAGGATAACGTCGTTTATACGGTCGCCAACTACAAATGAATTGTCCAGATCATAGGCCTCGGTAAAATAATGTTGCAATAGTCCTGTATTGGGTTTGCGTGTTATTGCATTCTGGTGGGCAAAGGTTTTGTCGATAATTACCTCACTAAATTCTACGCCTTCACCGGCAAAAGTATCCATAATGAAATTATGTACCGGCCAGAAGTGCTCCTCAGGATGAGAATCTGTGCCTAAACCATCCTGATTAGTAACCATTACCAGCTCATATTCCAGCTCTGCTGCAATTTTTGAAAGATAGTATAGTGCTTTAGGGTAAAATTCTAATTTGGCAAATGAATCAATCTGCTCATCCGCGGGTTCTTTAATGAGTGTACCATCACGGTCTATAAATAATACTTTCTTCATTATAGTGTTTTTAGGGCTTTTAAGAGGATTTCGTTTTCTTGGGTGGTTCCGATAGTGATGCGCAGGCATCCTTCGCACAATGATACTTTAGATCGGTCTCTGATGATGATACCTTGGTCTACCAGGGCGTTGTATGTATTTAACGCATCATCAACCTGTATTAGTATAAAATTAGCATCAGATGGATATACCTTTTTTACCATGGCCAATTCAGCCAGATCTGTACTTAATTTATCTCTTTCTTCGACAGTAATTTTAATCCAGTCATTTACCTGTTCTATATTCTCCAAAGCTTTCAAAGCAATATCCTGTGTGGCCTGGTTTATATTATACGGAGGTTTAACTTTATTCAGCACATCTATAACCGGACGGGCGGCAAAAGCCATACCCAAACGCAGGGCTGCCAAACCCCAGGCTTTAGAGAAAGTTTGCAATACCACAAGGTTCGGATACTCCGTTAATTCTTTAATAAATGTGCGCTGTTTTGCGTAGTTAATGTATGCCTCATCTATCACAACCAAACCATTGAAATTAGCCAGTACGGTTTCAATATCTGTGCGGATAATTGAGTTTCCGGTAGGGTTATTTGGAGAGCAGATAAAGATCAGTTTAGTGTGCTCATCAATAGCCTCTGCAATGCCCTCAAGATCCAGCTGAAAGCTAGGTAGTAAATCGACTTTACGTATTTCAACATTGTTGATGTTTGCTGAAACTTCATACATGCCGTAAGTAGGAGGAAGGATGATGATGTTATCTATCCCCGGCTCACAAAAAGCTCTGAAAAGAAGATCTATTGCCTCGTCGCTTCCATTTCCAAGAAAGGTATTTTCAATTGGAACTCCTTTGATTTTGCTGATTGCATCTTTAAGATCAAGCTGTAAAGGATCAGGGTAGCGGTTGTAATTCTGATCTAATGGAGAGCCATAGCTGTTCTCATTGGCATCCAAAAATATGCTGGCCTGCCCTTTATATTCATCCCTCGCCGTAGAATAGGGGCGAAGGTTTTTAATGTTTTCTCTTTGTAATTTATTAATATCCATGTTAACGGGATTAATTTTTGGGCTTGTTAAACTATGTCTTTCAATCTAATACTTACCGCATTTCTGTGCGCCCTTAAGCCTTCCGCTTCTGCGAGTACCTCAACAGTGTTACCAATATTTTCTAAACCCTTAGGGCTGATGTGCTGGAAGGTAATCTTCTTTACAAACGAATCAAGTGAAACACCTGAATAAGCTTTTGCAAAGCCGCTTGTAGGCAAAGTGTGGTTAGTGCCCGAAGCATAATCTCCTGCGCTTTCCGGAGTTAAATTACCCAAAAATACAGATCCTGCGTTAGCTATCAGCGGTATAAGTGGTTCAAAATGGTCTGTGGAAAGGATCAGATGCTCTGGGGCATACGTGTTGCTAAATTCCATACCTTGTTCCAGATCTTTTACCAGTACAGCATACGAATTTGCTATTGCAAGGGCAGTTACGTCTTTTCGTGGAAGTTCTTTTAGTTGAATTTCAACTTGTTCAAGTGTTTTAGTTATGATTTCGTTTGAGGTAGAGACCAGTATGGTCTGACTATCAGCTCCATGCTCTGCTTGTGCAAGTAAGTCGGAAGCAACGTATGACGGATTGGCAGTCTCATCTGTAAGCACTAGGACCTCCGAAGGACCAGCAGGCATATCAATTGCAGTCATGGTTGTCGACTGTATCAGCTGTTTTGCCTGTGTTACATAACGGTTACCTGGGCCAAAAATCTTGTATACCTTAGGTACGCTTTCTGTTCCGTAAGCCATTGCGGCAACCGCCTGTGCACCTCCCACCAGATAGATCTTTTCAATTCCCAATTTCAAAGCGCAATAGGCCAGATAACAATTTGTTTTTCCGTCTTTTTGAGGAGGGGAACATACCACAATCTCTTTGCATCCCGCAAGTATAGCCGGTATTCCAAGCATCAAAAAAGTACTTGGTAAAACAGCAGATCCACCAGGGATATAAAGGCCTACACGGTCGATAGCCCTCGCTTCGCGCCAGCAGGTTACACCTGGCATTGTCTCTATCTTTTCTTCTTTATTGGCCTGAGCCGCATGAAAGGTTCGGATGTTTTGGTAGGCTGTATCAATAGCTGCTTTTGCAGCTGCAGGAATAGATGCGGCTATCTCTTCAATCTCTTTTTTTCCGATGAACAGCTGTGTTAATTCAACCTGGTCAAACTGTTTTGCAAAGCTAAACAAAGCCTTGTCTCCGTCGGTTTTAACAGCATCCACTATGCCTTTTACACGGTCTTGTATTGTAGCGTCGTCTTCCAGCTGCCTTAAACAGATCGATTCAATCTCTTGTTTAGATAAATCCTTATAACTGTAGATTTTCAAGTTGTTATATTTTAAGTTTAACTATTAGTTAATGATAAAATAGGCGTTTTTCTATTGTGATCTTATGATTAAGCAATGATTTTTTCAATAGGCATAACAACAATTCCTTGTGCGCCGGCTGCTTTAAGACTATTGATCTTTTCCCAGAAATCATGCTCTGCAATTACCGAATGTACAGCAACCCAGTCCTCATCAAACAATGGAACTACAGTCGGGCTTTTTACACCAGGCAAAAGATCTACAACTTTTTTAAGGTTAGACTTAGCCACATTCAGCACAACATATTTGGTCTCTTTTGCACGCAGTACCGAACGGATCCTTTGCAACAATTCCTGAACTTCAGGTAATAATTCTGAGCCTTCTTTTCCAATCAATATAGCCTCAGATTTCATCACTTCTGAGAATGGCTTCAAGCCATTACTTTTTAATGTTCCACCAGTTGAAACGATATCGCAAATCGCGTCGCTTAATCCTAAACCCGGACCAATTTCTACAGATCCGGATATGGTACGAACCTCAGCATTTACATGATTATCTTTAAGGTATTTTTCAAGGATTACAGGGTAAGAAGTTGCAATGGCTTTTCCTTCTAATTGTGCAATTTCTGTAATGTGACTTTCGTTAGGGATTGCGATTTTAAGTGTGCATTTACCGAAGCCTAATTTTTGAAGATAAGTAACTTCAGAGCCAGACTCTACAATTACGTTTTCGCCAACTATGCCCAGATCGGCAATTCCGTCCTGTACATATTCCGGAATATCGTCATCTCTTAAGAAGAGGATTTCCAATGGGAAATTTGTAACAGTTGAAATTAATGAGCTTTTGTAGTTTTCGAAAGATAGACCACAATTTTTAAGGATTTCTACTGATTTTTCGTTTAATCTACCCGATTTCTGGATAGCGATTTTAAGTGTTTTCAAATGTGCTTTTGATTATTATTGAATTGAACAAGAAAATAAGGTCGGAAACAAGTTTTGAAGTACAAAACATTACATATACATCGCCAATTGGCGATGGTGCAAATGTAAATGATGGTTCAAAATTGTGTTCATAATATTATTTAAGTTCCTTATCAACAATGGCTAGCATCCTGAGGAGATGCAAATATATAGATTGAAATCGCAATTCCAAATAAAATTTGGTTTAAAATTAATATGTAACTGCTGTACAAAATAAAAATGGAGCCGAAACTGCCTCAGACTTGATAGTGAGTTAAGTGTGGCGAAGCTTTGACAGGGCCTTGCTAGGGTGTTTATAGAGCGATTGGCCTTATCAAGGCCCTAAAAACCATCAGCAGCTAGAGCCCTTTCTTATTAACCGATTGTAATTTTCTCAATACGGGGATATTTTCTGATTTGAGTATTCAGATAATAGTTAACTTTAGAGAAGTTGTTTATATGTTAGACTATACCAAATATAACGAACGTGAATTGATCCGGCTATTTAAGTCTGGAGATGATGCGGCGTTTAGGGAAATCTACATGRGGTACGATAAGCCCCTTTATCTCTATGCCTATCACAAACTTGGTAATAAAGAAGAATCCAGAGATATAGTGCAGGATGTTTTTGCATGGATGTTAAACAATCGTGAAACGCTCGATTTAAAAACCACCCTTTCTGGTTATCTCTATAAATCTGTTCTTAATAAGATTTTCAATGTTTTTAGACATAAAGATGTTTTACGCCGATATGCAGACGAAGGAAACCATTATATAGATGTTGATAGTGAAGAAACCGATTTTCTGATAAGAGAAAAGGATATCACTGCAATGATAGAAAAAGAAATAGCGGCAATGCCACCAGGAATGCGAAAGGTTTATGAGTTACGAAGCAAACAATATATGTCTGCAAAAGATATATCTGAACATTTAGGTGTTGCGGAATCAACAGTAAATACCCAGCTGAAAAGGGCAATGAAGCACTTGAAGCTAAAATTAGGACTTGTTATTTACTTGATTTTTATCATTAACTCCTGATTTGTAAAAATAATTTCAGACGCTGTCCCCATTTGGTGTTCCTGAGTTGTCTATGTCAACAATGAGCAGAATCCCAAATTCAAATCAGCGGATATTCTAAAGAGCCAATGGAAAAGAAAGATATTAAAAAAGTTTTGGATAAGGTGAGTGCTGGTACAGCTACTCCTGCGGAAGAACAAACTGCTAAATACTGGCTGCATTATTTTTCTAAAGATAATATTCCAGTACTTTCTGAAGATGAGCTGAATCAGGAAACTGAAGCGATTTACAAATCGCTGATGGAACAGAAGGCACCTGCAAAAGTAAAACGCTTATGGTATCCGGCTGTTGCCGCTGCATGCTTGTTAGTTGTAATTGGTGGTGGTTTGTTTTATTACAATCAGCAAATCAGTCCAGAGCCTAAGGCCTCTATAGTAGCAAACACCATTAATGATGTGGCACCCGCTCAAAATACGGCTACTTTAACCCTTGCAAACGGGAAAAAGATAATTTTATCTGATGCGCCAACAGGTCTGATCGCTGAACAAACAAATGTATCTATTTTCAAAACTGCAGACGGGAAATTGGCCTATAAAGCTAAACCTTTAAAGGATGATGAACAGAAAACAGCCATAGAGAATTCTGAATTAAATAGTATAACTACCGCAAGAGGGCAACAATATCAGGTGGCTTTACCCGACGGTTCAAAGATCTGGTTAAATGCCGCTTCTACACTTACATTTCCTGCAACTTTTACCTCACTTAAACAGCGTAAAGTCGAACTTGTGGGTGAGGCTTATTTTGAAGTTGCGAAAGATAAAATCCATCCTTTTATTGTGAAAACAGATAAACAAGAGGTTGAGGTGTTGGGTACCCATTTCAACGTAAATTCTTATAGCGATGAGGATGCAACCAGAACTACATTATTAGAAGGATCTGTTAAAGTGTCGAACCATAATGAACATAAGATTTTACAGCCTGGTCAGGAATCGTTGTTAGCCAAAAATAACCTAAGTGTTCGTAAGGCAGACACAGAGGGGGCTGTAGCCTGGAAAAATGGAGATTTTATATTTAATAACGAAGATTTTGGCAGCATTCTGCGTCAGGTTGCCCGATGGTATAATGTTGAAATTGTTGACAATGGAAATCATAAAAACCTCCATTTAAGCGGTACAGTATCTCGTTCAAAAAATATTTCGGTTGTTTTAAAAGCATTAGAAGTAACGGGTAAGGTTAAATTTAAAATAGACGGAAACAGAGTTATAGTTACAGAGTAGATGAGATTGATATTCGCGTTTTTTTTGATCGTATTTCTGCATACCACAGTTAACGCGAACGCGCAAGGTATCACTCTGTCGCTAAAGGATACCGAATTGTCGACAGTTTTTAAGGAGATCAGAAAACAATGCAACTATGATTTTCTGTACGATAACTCTTTACTACAGGGCTTAAAAACAGTTAGTATAACTGTTAAAAATGCAGGTATTGATTTGGTTTTGAGTACCGTTTTTGAAGATCTACCTGTAACCTACATTATCGAAAATAAAATTGTAATGATTATTGCTAAGAATAAGAATGAAGTTTTGCCACCACAGAGTTTATATGCTATTTCCGGGGTAGTTAAAGATAAGAATGGAGAGACATTGCCGGGTGCCGGCATTTTACTTAGCGGATACCAGACAGGAACTGTGGCAGATAATGAAGGAAGGTTTGTGATTCGAAATTTAAAGGAAGGAAATTACAATGTGCTTGTTCAAATGATCGGGTATCTTCCAGCAAACCAAAACGTAACCATTATTAGTAAATCTGCCGATATAGAAATTAAGCTTCAGGAAAATATTAAACAGTTAAAAGAGGTCGTAATTACATTAGATCCGCATCGTGAAGAGCGCCTTAAGGCCTTTAAGGAAAGTTTCATTGGCACATCCCCAAATTCTAAAAAGTGCGAAATTACTAATCCGGAGGTAATACAATTTGATTATGATGATGAAAAGCACATATTGAAAGCAATAGCCGATGAATTTATTGTTGTAGAAAATAAAGCATTGGGGTACCGAATTAAATACCTGCTTAAATACTTTGAAGAAGATGAAGAAACAAAGATTGTCTTATTTTATGGCTATCCTTATTTTGAAGAAATCAAGGGCACAAGGTCAAAAATAAGAGCTTACCAGGAAAAAAGAAAAGTGGCCTACTTAGGTTCTCCTCAACATTTTTTCAGATCGTTATACAGTAACTCAATTGAGGAAGATGGCTTTATTATTAACAAACTGGTAAAGGCCCCAAATAAGAGTAAACGCCCGGATACACTAACTGAAGCGAAGATTAACTTCTTTTCTGATATCAGAGGGAAACAAATTAGCTTAAAGACCAGAAAAGATTCTTTGAGTTACTGGACCATGATGAAGAATAAGCCGGATACTTTAGAAGTGCTAACCAGAGGGAAGGTGTTAACAGATACTTTGGTTAAACAAAAATTAAGCAGCCTGAAAACCCTCAATTACAAAGATGCACTGTACATCGTTTTTAAAAAGGAGAGGGAAACAAGAAACTATGCGGATCATTCTGGTTACAAGATTGAAAGACCACCAGAATATTCGAGGTTTCAGATCTCATTGGTTTATCAATTAAAATCGTCCATCAATTTTTATGAGAACGGGGGCATTTATGATCCCGGATCTTTGCTCTATGAAGGTTTCTGGGGTTATGAAAAGGTTGCAGATATGGTGCCGATGGATTATATCTTACCAAAAACAAAAGACTAATTAACTTGGTATTCTGAATTTTATGGTAGTGTTGTTGTAACATGTTAATTACGCTTAAAACGCTTTAGCAAAGCTTATTGTACCTTTATGGCACACACACAACCAAATGAACCATTTTATTAAATCAATTCTTTTACTTGTAGCGCTTACTGGTGCTTTTTTAACCAGTAAAGCACAAAGTTACACGGTTAAAGGAAACATATTAGATACTGCTGGGCTGCCACTGCCCGGTGCCATCGTTAGAATTAACTGGGTTAAAGATAGCCTGGGTATTTCGGCCAATACAGACGGAAGCTTCAGTTTTACCAAGGTTAAGTCTAAACAATTTACCTTAACAGCAGCATTTATTGGATTTGATACTTTTACCAAACAGTACACCATTACACAAGGCAATACCCTGGTAATTCCCAATGTTAAACTCAAACCAACTTCCAATACTCTTGATGCAGTAATTATTTCGGGAGTTCCTCCTGTAAAAGTTACTGAAGATACTGTAAGCTTTAATGCGGCTTCTTTTCCTGTTAGGGAAGGGGATGCTGTAGATGAAATATTGAAAAAGTTACCCGGTATAAAGGTTGATAAAGATGGAAATGTAACCAACCAAGGTACACCGGTAACCAAGATAAAAGTAAATGGAAAGGATTTCTTTGGTACGGATGTGGCTACTGCCATTAAGAATTTGCCTGCCGACATCATTAAAAACCTTCAGTTTATAGACGACTATGGCGATCAGGCTAAATTAACAGGCATAAAAACAGGTGAGCCTGAAAAAATACTGAACCTAACCATTCAGGAGGATAAGAAAAAGGGATACTTTGCCCGGGCACAGGGAGGGGTAGGTAATTCTGACAGGTACAATACCAGCTTTAGGGGCAATAGCATGAAAGGAGAGCGCCAGGTTTCTTTTGATGGTACAGTAAATAATGCGAACATGAGAGGGGGCGGAGGTGATGGAATAACTACCAGAAATGCAGGTGGCTTGAATTATCGAAATGAGTGGAGCACCAAACTTTCTGCTGATGCAAGCTATAATTTCGATAACACTAAAAACAATACCATTAGTACTTCGCATACCCAGAACTTTCTTGATAGTTATACCCGTTTAGAGGATTCGAGGAACGATAATTTAAACAACAGGTATAATCATGAGTTTAATGGTAATGTAGAATATAAGAGAGATACCATGAATTATCTTAAAGTGTCTCCACAGTTTACATATAATACAAATAGCGGTAGTAGTGGTGGCCTTTCTACTATCACTCAAGAGGATCTGATCACGAACCGCAATAGTAAAAACCTGAATAATGCCAGTTCCTTATTCATGAAAACTAACTTGTTTTACAATCATAAATTTTCTAAGAAAGGCAGGAACTTTAGTTATTGGGGTGGTTTTAACTATTCTAATGGTGATAACTTTAAGGACGTGTCTAATGATTACCTGATTACTGAGGGCGGGGTTGATTCTACAAGATTCCAAAATCAACTTACCGATCAGAATAGCCACACCCTGGGTACCTACTCGGGATTTTCTTACATGGAACCTTTGTGGCGTAAAACATTTATCGAATTCAATTACAATTATAGCCGATCTGCCACTTCCAGTACCAGAGATACCCGGGACGTACTTAACGGTGGAGAAGTGTTTAATCCGGATTTAAGTAATAATTACGATTATCAGTTTATTACCAATAAAGTAGGGGTAAACTATCGTTTTATTAGTGAAAAGTTTAATTATACTTTAGGTGTAAATGGTCAGCCAGCCGTACTTAAAGGGCAAAATGTCAGTAAAGACATCAGTACAGAACAAAGGACATTTAATCTGATCCCTTCGGCCAGAATGGTGTATAGATTTTCAAATCAGGAATCGTTTGAGTTCAATTATTGGGGGCGTAACAACCAACCCGGGTTTTTACAACTACAGCCCATTGCTGACAATTCTAACCTTCAAAACGTAGTGATTGGTAATCCAGACTTAAAGCCTGAATTTATTCACAGTGTAAATGCCCGCTACAAACAATCAGACTGGAACCGTGGGCATATGTTATCGGCCAATATTTCATATAACCAAACACAAAATAAGATCGTAACTACTAAAGTACTGATCCCAAATACAGTAAATCAAATAACCAGTTATACCAATACTGATGGTTTTTATAATTTAAGTGGAGACTATAACTATTCCAAGCCGTTCTTTGAGCGTAAGTTTACAATAGAGTTTTCCGGATGGGGTTCCTTAAATAACAATGTTGCTTTTGTTGATCAAAATAAGAACGTTGCAAAAAATGCAGTATGGAGACAGGAATTGGAATTTAGGGTAGACCTGGAAAATATTGTTAATTTCGAAATAGAGACATCTTACATGCAAAATAGGACTACCTATTCGCAAGAGAATTTCGAAGACCGGCAGACCAATCGTTTTGAATACGGAATAGAGGGGCGTAATTACTTTTTTAAAGATCTAACTCTTGGTTACGACTTTACTAAACAGATCAATTCAGGGTATGATAATTCTTTTGTGAATAACCCTACTATATTACGGTTGTTTATGGAGTACAAGTTTCTTAAAAAAGACATGGGCACCTTACGTCTGGATGGGTTTGATTTATTTAATGAAAATTCAGGCATCTCAAGAGATGTGTTCGATAACGTAATTGTAGATAGACAAGTAAACAGATTAGGTCGATATTTCATGCTTTCGTTTATATTTAAAGTAAGGAAGTTTGGAGCTTAAGAAATAGTAAGTGGCACTTAATTTGTTTGGGTAAAGCATTAAGTATAAAAAAACGGCTAAATTTGTCGCTAACTCACTTGCTTTGAAAAAAACTGTACTGCCTGTTGTTGTGTTAATAACGATGCTATCATCGTGTAATTGGTTTAAAGATGTGCCTGAAGTAGGGGTAGTACTGTCAGATCATTTCAAAAATAAACTGTACAAAAAATTTGATACTGCTGTATATAATGTTGTTTTTAAAAAACACCTTGATTCTTTAAAACCTAAATTTTCGAATCCCAATACGTTAACAAACTATTACTATGCAAATGAATATAAACCTGAATTGGTTACCAAATTCTTTGTAAATGGTGGGTTAGATAGTTTAGAAAACTACATAGGCAGGAGTGAGGAACATGGCTTTAGCCCAAATCTCTTTAGGTATAAGCAAATAGAATCGCTGTTGGCTACATTACACGCCAATAAATTCAAATCAATAGATGAAGTTTATCCTGTAATTGCTGATCTGGAGCTTAATGCTGCAGAGGGGCTTATCAAATACAATAATTTTGTTTATTACGGTAGCATCAATCCAAGGAAATTATTTAGCCGGTACTATGTGMCGGTAAAAAGACCTGATAGCCTAAGTGTAACTGCTGTTCTGGAGACAAAGGACATTCAAAAACTATTAACAAGCATCCAACCTTCTTCTCCCGATTATCAGGTATTCCAGCATAAACTTTCAAAATACAAGGCCGACTCTGGCAGTAAAAGCTATATGGTAAAAACCATTATGGTAAATATGGAGCGGTTGCGCTGGAAATTGCCAGAGCTTGGCGATGAGTATGTGCAGGTAAATATCCCTGATTTTTCGCTTACCTGGTTTAAAAACCAGGACACACTTACCCAGATGAAAGTTTGTGTTGGAGGGAAACGCGAGGAAGGTTATGCCGATAAAATTAAGCAGTACCTGAAATCGGGAAATCTGGATGATAAGCCGAAAAATCATGAAACACCCTTACTATACAGTAAACTGAACTCTATACAGGTAAATCCGATATGGAATATTCCGGTCAGCATTGCACAAAGTGAAATTTACTGGCAGGCAGTTAGAGATCCATATTATCTTTCGAATAGTAACATTAAGGTATATTATAAGGGTAAACAAATAGGAGAGCCCGATACCATTCAATGGAGTAAGTATTCCAGAGAGAAGTTGCCTTTTCAATTCAAGCAAGGCTCAGGAGAGGGGAATGCTTTAGGTAAGTTTAAATTTATATTCGACAATGGATCGAGCATCTACCTGCACGATACGAACAATAAAAGTGCATTTTCCAGAGCTAACCGCGCAATAAGCCATGGTTGTGTTCGTGTAGAAAAACCGTTACAATTTGCTGAAACGCTGGTAAAAGATAAGTACGAATACGATCAGCTAAGAATGGAAGTAAACCTGCCACCAATAGATACCAACAGAATGGCGGTTTACCGAAAAAAAATGGCTAAAAAAGCTGATACAGTAAATGTTTATAGGTTAAAGCCTAAGTGGTTTGGCGTTAAAAAACCTGTTCCCTTGATCATCAATTACATAACCGCATGGTCGCAAAACGGTAGTCTGCAGTTCCGACCAGATGTTTATGGTTTAGATGAAACTTTATGGGATGCTATGAAAAAATTCATGTAAAAGTTCTACCTTTGGTTTTTAATGAATTTCCTATACCCAGGTTTTCTTTTCGCGCTGCTGGCAATAGCCATACCTATTGTAATTCACTTATTCAATTTCAGGAAATTTAAGAAAGTATATTTTAGCAACTTACAATTCTTAAAGGAGGCAAAGGAGCAAAATTCTTCAAGAGAAAAGCTTAAAAATTTGCTTGTACTTTTGTGCAGGGTATTGGCCATCGTATTTCTTGTGCTGGCATTTGCCAGGCCTTTTATCCCCTCGGGCAACAAACATAATCCGGGACAGAGAAATGTTATCAGTATCTATATTGATAACTCTTATAGTATGGAGACCGTAAACAAAGAGGGCAGTTTACTTGATGAAGCTAAAAGAAAGGCAAAGGAAATTGTAAGGTCATATGATATTAATGATCAGTTTCAATTAATTACAAACGATTTTGAGGGCAAGCACCAAAGGCTTGTTAATAAAGAAGAGTTTATTCAATTACTGGATGAAATTAAGATATCACCAGCAAATAAGACTTTGCAACAGATTCTAAACAGACAACAGGCAAGTTTTTCTGCAAATAGAAACGAGATCTGCTATCTGCTTTCCGACTTTCAGAATAGTTTTGCAGGTGATAAACCTTTAGCGGCCAATAAAGAGATCAGTTATACTTTTATTAAGCTAAATGCCAACAGCCTTCCGAATATTTCGGTTGATAGTGTTTGGAGCCTTTCACCGGTACACCAACCAGGGCAGGCAGAGAGGGTTGTGGTCCAATTAAGGAATTATGGTGAAGAGCTTGCTTCGGGCATAGCCTTAAAGCTAACAATAAACAAACAGCAAAAAGCTATCAGTAATATAAATGTTGAGGCTGGTAAGTCAGTTAAAGACACTTTATCTTTTAGTGGATTAAAAAGCGGGTGGCAAAAAGGTGTAATTAGTATTAAGGACTTTCCTTTAACATTTGATGATGATCTGAATTTTAGTTTTAAGGTAAGTAATGAGCTAAAGGTGCTAAACATCACGGGCAATTCTTCTGATAAATTTATAAAGGCGCTCTTTGCATCCGACAATTATTTTAAACTTACCGAAATGCCTGAGTCGAACATTAAATACTCCAGCTTTTCCGATTACAGTTTAATAGTACTTAACGGGCTAAAAGAACCATCTTCAGGCCTCGCTCAGCAATTAAAAGGATATGTACAAAATGGAGGATCTGTAGTTATCTTTCCTGATCTTGATGCCAATAGCAATGTTTACACTCCGTTCTTAACCGGCTTGTCGCTGCCTGCGGTTCAGCAATTAAATTCTGGGCCACCTTTAGCAAGCAGTATGGATTTAAAGAACTCTGTTTTTAAAGATGTGTTCGATCAGATTCCTAAAAATATAGATCTGCCCTTGGTAAACAGGTATTTTAGTTATACTGAGCAGAATACAAGTGCTAAAGAAAGCATTTTGCAATTGCCTTTAAATAGATTCCTGTTTGCAAAGTATACGGTAGGGGCCGGTAAAATTTATCTTTCATCAAGTTCATTGGATATTAAGGATAGCAACCTGCCTAAGCACCCGGTTTTTGTACCATTAATGTATAAGATTGCTTTTGCAAGTGCAAAAGAGCAACCATTATATTATACAATAGGCCTCAATAATTTATTAGAAAGTGAAAAAATTAGTCTTCTGGCTAATCAGTCGTTAAAATTGGTGTCGAATGACTTTGAAGTTATTCCTGAAGTGCGACAAACTGCCGGAAAAACTTTACTATATGTTGCAGATCAGGTAAAGAAATCGGGCTTTTATGAATTAAAAAAAGCAGATTCTGTTTTGGCCATTATAGCGTTTAATGATAACCGTACAGAATCCGACATGCATTATGCTACAGAAACACAGCTTAATAACTTGTTTGGCAAACAAAAGGTAGCAGTATTTAATTCTAAAAAGGATGCACAATCATTAAATATCGAAGGGAAAAATAGCAGCAGTGAATTATGGAAACTTTGCCTAATTTTAACTATTGTTTTTTTAGCCGGTGAAATACTACTTATTAGATTCTTTAATAACATAAAAAACATAAAAATATCATGAACCTTCTTATCACGGGTATAGTTATTGCCGATCCAAACAGCCAGTTCAATCAAAAGAAATGTGATGTTCGTGTAGAACAAGGAAAGATAACGGCTATAGGTAACAACCTGACCGCATCTAAAAACGAACAGGTTTTTGATGGCCAGGGTGCTGTTCTCTCTCCAGGTTTCTTTGATTTAAACTGTTCAATCGGAGATCCAGGTTTCGAAACCAAAGAAGATATTAATACGGCAACTGAAGCTGCAAAAGCAGGCGGGTTTACAGGGATCGCGGTTTTGCCAAATACTAAGCCAGTGGTGCAATCTAAGGCCGAAGTGGAATACATTATTAACAGGGCAAAAAACAATCTGGTAGATGTGCTGCCAATAGGAGCGGTTAGTCAGGGACTGGAAGGTAAAGAGCTTGCAGAATTGTACGACATGAAGCAGGCGGGTGCAGTAGCATTTTCTGATGGAGGAAAGGCAATTGTTGACGATGGCTTTATGAGTCGCGCAATACAATACACCCAGGGTTTTAACGGACTTTTAATGGTATATCCTGAGAATAAATCCATTGCAGGAAAATCGCAGATTAACGAAAGCAAAACCAGCGTGTTATTGGGAATGAAAGGATTGCCATCGTTAGCAGAGGAAATGCACATTAGCCGCGATATCTTTTTAGCCACTTACCATAATGCTCCTGTACATATTAGTAATATTTCAACAGCAGGTTCTGTAGCGCTTATAAAGAAAGCTAAAAAAGATGGTGTGAAAATCACTTGTGATGTAGCTGCACATCATTTGGTGTTTACAGAAGAGTTGCTGAATGATTTCGACAGTAATTACAAGGTTAAGCCACCTTTGCGTGGTAAATCTGATGTGAAGGCATTGCTTACAGGTTTAAAAGACGGAACCATTGATGCAATAGGATCACAGCATCGCCCGCACGAAATAGAATTTAAAGATGTTGAATTTGAAATTGCATCATACGGCATCATTGCCCTGCAAACTGTTTTGCCTTTGCTTATAAAAGCCGGACTTGATGCAACGCAGATAGCGGAGAAGCTTTCTATAAATCCCCGTAAATTACTAAGACTCGCAGTTCCTGTGATTGAAGAAGGTGCTGAAGCCAACTTTACAGTTTATAATCCTACTTTACAATGGGAGTATAATGTTGCCAGTAACTATTCTAAATCTGCCAATTCTCCACTATTAAATAAAAAACTGACCGGTAAAGTTCAACTGGTATTTAATAACAAACAATTACAATCATATGGATAATCATGTAAAAGACGCACTAATTGCATCGTTAGATAAATTTGCTGCGGTATCTGGTAATGACTCGGTTAAGTTAGAGGAAAGCCTTGTAGAAGTGTTTAACAAAGACCTTGGCTTTATAGAGAAGGTTGAAGAGTTTGATGAAGTTTTTGATGAGCATCCATCATTTGAGGAGCTTAGAGAAGTATTCTTTGATTTGCTGATGATTAATTTCTTTTCTATTGACATTAAAAAACTTGAAGAAGATTACCTTGACTCTGAAGAGTGGCTAAGGATTGAAGAAGAAACAATAGATAGGGGAACAGAATTACTGAACCTTTTGTTGTATATCAATGAATGCCATGACGAGCGTATAAAACCTGAATTAGGTGATTTCCTTAAAGAATTCTTATTGGTTGAGGAAGACGAGTTTCAGGATGAATTCCATATTTATGAAGACCTGATCAGCAACCAGCAATTGATTGAAGGAAGTGTTGAGGATATCTGCAGTCATGCCGGGATGATTGATCTGGGTGAAGAAATGGAAGATCTTTTTGTTCCTTTTATGGTTTTCTTCCATCAGCCTAAAGCCAATGATAAGATAATTAAAGAGCTAGAGGATTTTAGTGCAAACAAGGAGTTTGATATTGCGGTGTATACCTTAATCGCTAATTTTAATGCGGCTACCGCTTAGGCAATAGCTTTTATTATTAACTTATATATTAACGTTTATTTAAAACTTTCAAATGGAAGAAGAAGTAGTAGTAGAACCGAAAAAGAATCCAAATATGCTGGCGTTTAAAAGCGCAATAGCATATTCTGTTTATTTCCTTGTGCTTATGTTTGTGATGAAATGGCTAGGAGTTGATCAGAACAACCCGAATACCACTGTAGCAGAGAAAATTATATACTCGCTAGCTTCCTATATTCCATTTATTATGGCTGTTGTATTTGTGCAAACTACATACAAAAAGGAATTAGGTGGATATATAAGCTTTGGTAAAGCATTTTCTTCGGGCTTTAAAGTAGCTGCATATGCAGGATTGTTTATAGCTGTGTTTACTATCCTTTATTATAAGGTTTTAGATACAAATGCTTTTAATCAGCTAATGGATTCAGCAAAGGCTGCGGCTGGTGATGATGAAAACAAGGTTAAGGGAGTAGAGATGATGAGACCTTACATGATCTTTTTTATAGGATTTGGAGTAGCGGTGAGTTACACGATTTATGGTTTGATTATCAGTTTAATTGGTGCAGCTGTTATTAAAAAAGAACAACCTCTTTACGAAGAATAGTATTTTAACGATATAAAATATATCACTTGTTTAAAAAGACAATTATTAAATCGAATAATGGATTTAATAATTGTCTTTTTTTGTTTATTATTGTTTTGAGGTTGTTCAAAAGTGTCGTCGTCATTCCTGTGTTCCAGCTGCTTATGTTGATTGTTGTCTGTTAATGAAGAACTTTTCATTTCTGAAAGACCATAATATTAAAGCACTCAAATTATCTCGACTCATGTCGGCTCTCAAATCAGCAAGGCTTCTTTTCTGTTTTGGGGTACTATGGAATACATTCGATATGAGGAACGAATTGTTTGTATAGTCTCTTGTTAGAAACACACAAAACCAAATATATATGAGATCTTTTAATCGCAGATCTTTCATCGTAAACACTGCACTTGCAGGTTTAGGTGCAGGTTTGCTTCATTCTTTGCCTTCGTTAGGCAAGTCGCCGTTACGTACGGAAACAGGAAAACGTATTGGAATTATAGGATTGGATACTTCGCATAGTGAGGTTTTCATCAAAGCTATTAATGGAGGTGGTCTGGAAATGAAGGGCTACAAAGTAATAGCAGCCTATCCACATGGAAGTAAAGACATTCCTGCAGCATTAAAAATGAAACCCGGCATCATTGAAGCTGTTAAGGCAAATGGAGTTGAAATAGTGGACTCGATTGAAGAACTGATTAGGAAGGTTGATGTTGTCCTGTTGGAAACCATTGACGGAAGACCACATTTTGAACAAGCTTTACCAGTGATGCAGGCTGGAAAAAGGATGTTTATAGACAAGCCCATTGCAGCTTCGCTGGATGATGTGAAAAAAATCTTTGCTGCTTCTAAAAAATACGATGCTCCGGTTTTTAGCTCTTCAGCATTGCGCTTTGATGGCAATGTACAAAAGGTTGTTTCAGGAAGTATTGGCAAGGTATTAGGAGCTGATGTTTATACCCCGGCAGAGATTGAATCGAACCACATGGATATGGCTTGGTATGCTATACATGGGATAGAAATGTTGTTTACAGTTATGGGGCCTGGTTGTAAAACGGTGACCAGAATTTATAACGATGGTGTTGATTTTGTAACAGGTGTATGGGAAGATGGACGTGTTGGAACTGTACGTGGAATACGTAATGGGGCTTCAAATATTGCAGGTACTGCTTTTGGAGAAGGTGGAATAGCTACATTGGGGCCATTTAGTTCTTATTCTCCACTAATAGCTGAGATCATAGGTTTTTTTGAAACGGGTAAACCTCCTGTTTCTGAAAGGGAAACCATGGAGATTTTCTCTTTTATAAAGGCTGCTGATTTGAGCAGAAAACGTAGTGGTTCATCGGTTTTATTGGCTAATGTTTAATTGTTAAAATGAAATCAAATTATTTATTAGTAGCGGCAACATTTTTTATTTTAGTGCTTAGCTCATGGATCTGGAAAAATAAACACGAGAATCATGGTTTTCAAGTATTAAGTAAGATCGATACAACAGTTCCTGATAGTAGCCGGTATACGCGCATTGTATTAGCTGAAGGATTGGATGAGCCTATGGAAATGGCCGTACTCCCTAACCTGAATATACTTTTTGTAGAACGTAAGGGGGCTGTAAAGCTTTATAACAGTAAAACAAAGTCAGTTAAAACTATAGCAAATATTAATGTTTTTAGTGGCATAGAAGATGGACTGCTGGGGTTAGCCTTAGATCCAAAGTTCGCAGAAAATCATTGGGTGTACCTTTATTTTGCGGTAGGAGGAGAGGAGTCAAAAAGTAGGTTAGCACGGTATCAGTTAGTTGGAGATAAGCTAATTAATAAATCGGAACAGGTATTGCTTGAAATTCCAACTCAGCGTAAATATTGTTGCCATTCTGCAGGTTACCTCTCATTTGACTCGAAAGGGATATTATATCTATCTACAGGTGATAATACAAACGCAGAGGAAACGGAAGGTTATACTCCTGTGGATGAAAGGCCGGGAAGAGGGCTGGCGGATGATCAGGCAACTTCTGCCAATACTAATGATTTAAGAGGAAAGATACTTCGTATTATTCCCAAAGATGGTGGTGGCTATTCTATTCCTGAGGGAAATCTTTTTCCTAAAGATGGTTCAAAAGGTTTACCTGAAATTTATACTATGGGGTCCCGTAATCCTTATCGGTTTAGCATCGATCAAAAAAATGGCTATGTATACTGGGGGGATGTTGGTCCGGATACAAAAGTGGAAAGTGAAGATGGCGAGTACATGAGCTTTGATGAGATTAATCAGGCTAAAAAACCGGGTTTTTTTGGGTGGCCATATTTTTTAGGAAACAACCAGGCATTACCGCTGTATAATTATGCAACCAAACAGCCGGGAGAAAAAAAGGATCCTACTAAGCCTTTAAACAATTCACCTAATAATACCGGCGAAAAGGAGCTACCTCCAGCTGAGCCAGCAATGATCTGGTATGGTAAAATGCCCTCCAAACATTTTCCTATGGTAGGAAGTGGTGGTGCTACTGCAGCTGCTGGCCCAATTTATTATAGCGACCTATTCCCAAATGCGCCCTATAAACTTTCGGAATATTATAATGGTAAGTTATTTATTTACGATTGGATTAGGGGTTGGATCATGGCGGTTACTTTTGATGAAAGCGGTAACTATAAACAGATGGAACCATTTTTAAAACACCTTAAGTTTTCTGCCCTTGTAGATATGCAATTTAGTAAGGATGGTGCAATATATATGCTAGAATATGGCACTAACTGGTTCTCTAAAAATACGGATGCAAAGCTCATAAGAATAGAGTATCAGGAAGGAAATAGAAAACCTATAGCGGAAATAACGGTCGACAAACCGTACGGTGCTGCTCCTTTGTTAGTTAATTTGTCAGGTAATAAATCAGTTGATTTTGATAAAGAAGATAAACTTGATTTCAGCTGGATGATAGCAGGTAAAACAATCAGCGGATCGGAAGTGAAATATAGTTTTGAGAAGCCGGGTATTTATAATGTTGAGCTAAATGTAAAGGATGATAAAGGGGCAGTAGGAACCGCAATTTCCAAAATACATGTTGGGAATACCCCTCCGTTGGTAGCTATTAAAAGCAATTCAAATAGAAGTTTTTACTGGGATGGACAGCTATTAGATTATCAGGTTGTGGTTAAAGATGTAGAGGATAAGGTGATAGATCAGAATAAAGTGAAGGTCTCTTTCGGTTATTTACCTCAGGGAAAAGATGTAGCAGTTATCCTCGCCGGGAATCAAGATCCTGGAGCTTATAAATATCTTAAAGGGTCGGGGATGTTGGCTAATTTGGATTGTAAGGCATGTCATTCTATGGACAAGGCTTCAGTTGGTCCTACTTATAAGTCGATATCGGTGCGGTATGCAGGCAAGAAAGATGTAGTGAAAACGCTAGCTAAAAAGGTCATTGAGGGCGGTAGCGGGAACTGGGGAGAGCGGGCTATGTCAGCACATCCGGCGGTGTCTCCGGATGACGCTGCAGAAATGGTCGATTATATTCTTTCGCTTTCTAGAAAATCTGGAAAACTGCCTCTTAAAAATAGCATCCCTTTAAAAGACCATCTTGGAAAAGGAAAGGAGGGAAGTTACCTGCTGAATGCTTCGTATAGAGATAAAGGAGCTAATGGAATTGAACCTTTAGATAGTAGAGCTTATATTTCTTTGCGCAATCCTTACGTTCAGGCAGAAGATTTTGATAAGGGAAATGTTMGTATAGCTACGATTACTACGGCTTTTATGGCTTATACAACTGGAATTGCAGACCATAGTTATATCAAGTTTAATGAAATAGATCTGGCAGGCATAAAACGGGTTAAGTATAATGTACAGGTCATTGGCACCGGAGGAAATATTGAATTGAGGTTAGATAGTATGAATGGGCCATTAATTAGCCGGCTTATTGTACCGGCAGCAGCGGCTGATGGTAAAACAGATTGGAAAGAGTTAACTGCCGCAATAGAGGTAACAAAAGGTAATCATGATCTTTATTTTGTATTTACAGCTTCAGGAGATCAGAAGCAAGATCTGTTTAATCTGGATTGGATTTATTTTTCTAATAAATAGTAAAGGGCTGTTCAAAGAATTTCGCATTCTTTGAACAGCCCTTTACCTAAAAAATCAATAATTAAAGATTTCTGATCCAAATGTTACGGAAACTCAATGGTTCGCTAGGATCTCCATGAGATTGTAACTTAATTGGCGCAGGGCCATGAGCTTGTCTGTATGCAGGTGCTCCGATGTATTGTGTTGGCCCCAATAATGTAGTATTATCCTGAACCAATACTCCGTTAAATAACACGGTAACTCTGGCAGGTGTTTTTACAGTTTTGTCTTCGTTAAATGTAGGTGCAGTCCAGATCACATCGTAACTGTTCCATTCTCCTGGTTTGCGGGTTGGGTTGGCAAGAGGGACAAATTGTTTGTAAATACTTGCAGCCTGTCCATTTGTATAAGTGTCGTTTTTATAAGAGTCAAGAATTTGCAATTCGTAACCGGCATCACCTTTGCCAATAGAAGCAAGGAAAAGTCCGCTATTGCCTCTGCCTTGTCCTTTGCCAGTGATATTTGCAGGCACACGCCACTCCAGGTGTAATTGGTAGTTACCAAATGATTCTTTGGTTTCTATGTTTCCCGATTTTTTATTTACGGTAAATACTTTATTGGCAACCGTCCACGCAGCAGGTTTCGATCTGTCTTCAGTCATTACCCATTGGTCAAGGTTTTTGCCATCAAAAAGTATAATAGCATCAGAAGGGGGGGCTATTGTAAGCTCCGGTGTTGATACCACTTTAGGAACTGGAGTATATACTTCGGTGTCTTCAGGTTTTGCATCTTGAGCCTGAACAATGTTAATTCCTGCCATCATTAATGTAGCAAGGATAACTGATTTACGCATGTTTATCATTGTGTGATTTAATTTAATAACTATTCAAATTTATAATTAAATGGGATTAATTATAGTAATTCTCCAAGTATTTATTGGGAACGGCTAATATTGTTACAGTTTCATTCTAGCAGGTCGTTAATAATATGATGCATATAATGGAGGCTCAGGTGGTGGCAAAACCTAACAATTTTGTGAATATGCATATTTGTTAAGTTTTAAGTAAGTTTGCACAGTTTTAAGCGTTGTAATCACACATGGATATTTCTGTTGTAATCCCCCTATATAATGAAGAAGAATCGTTACCTGAATTAACTTCATGGATTGCTAAGGTAATGCAGGAGCATAACTTTAGTTATGAGGTTCTTTTTGTTGACGATGGAAGTACTGATAGCTCCTGGAGCATTATTGAAGATTTAAAGCAACAATATAGTTCAGTAAAAGGAATTAAATTCAGAAGAAACTATGGTAAATCTGCCGCATTAAATGTTGCTTTTGAGGCTGCACAAGGTGATGTAATAATTACTATGGATGCTGATCTGCAGGATAGTCCGGATGAGATACCTGAACTTTTCCGTCGGATAAAAGAGGAAAAGTTTGATATTATATCCGGCTGGAAAAAGAAACGTTACGATCCGATTACCAAAACCATACCCACCAAGCTTTTTAACGCTGCCACCCGAAAAATGTCGGGCATTCAATTAAATGATTTTAATTGCGGTTTAAAAGCTTACCGTAGTGATGTGGTTAAAACAATTGAAGTTTACGGCGAGATGCACCGTTATATTCCTGTAATCGCAAAATGGGCAGGATTTAAGAATATCGGAGAACAGGTAGTAGAGCATAGGGCGCGTAAATATGGAGTTACCAAGTTTGGAATGAGCCGTTTTGTTAATGGATTTCTAGACCTCTTGTCCATCTTTTTTGTAGGTAAATTTGGCAAACGTCCAATGCACTTTTTTGGTTCGTTAGGAGTGCTGAGTTTTGTGATAGGAACATTTATGGCCTTATGGCTTATTGGCGTTAAGCTATATCATATATCTATGGCCATTCCGTATAAAAGGGATGTAACGGATCAACCATTGTTCTATATTGCTTTGGTAGCCATAATACTTGGTTCTCAGTTGTTTTTAACTGGTTTTGTTGCAGAACTGGTTACCAGAAATGCACCAGAGCGTAACCAATATTTAATAGAAAAGGAGATTTTATAACAAATGTTTTTTTCGATTATAATTCCCCTTTACAATCGCCCTCAGGAGATTGATGAATTGCTCACTACGCTTACCAGGCAAACCTATACCCAATTCGAAGTATTGGTAATTGAGGATGGTTCTGTAAATGATGCTAAGGCTATTGTTGATAAATATGCCAATTCACTTGATGTAAAATATTTCTTTAAACCTAACGAGGGACAAGGGTTTTCGCGYAATTATGGGTTTGAAAGGGCCAAAGGCGATTTCTTTGTGATTTTTGATTCCGATTGCCTCATCCCTGAGGATTACCTTGAAATAGTAAAGGATTATCTTTTTGAACATAAACTGGATGCATATGGTGGGCCCGATGCTGCACACCAAAGTTTTACGCCGGTACAAAAGGCCATCAGTTATGCCATGACTTCTCCATTTACAACCGGAGGGATAAGAGGCAATAAAAAGCATATCGGACAATTCCATCCCCGTAGTTTTAACATGGGGGTATCCAGAGAAGTATGGGAAAAAGTTGGCGGCTTTATATTAACAAGATTAGGAGAGGATATTGAATATAGTATTCGTATTCACGAGCACGGTTTTAAGATCGGTTTAATCCCGGCAGCCAGAGTTTTTCATAAAAGACGCACAAGTTTTAGCCAGTTCTATAAGCAGCTGCACTTTTTTGGCAGGGCCAGGATAAATATTTATAAACATTTCCCTTCCGAATTAAAATTGGTGCATTTCTTTCCGGCAGCATTTACATGTGCCGTAATATTTACTGTGCTTATTAATATATTTTATTGGCCTTTAGCATTCATTTGTAACTTTGTAATGCTGATATACTTTATGTTGATATTTTTTCACTCATGGCAGGTTAATAAGTCATTAAAAGTTGCATTTTTGAGCATTATTGCAGCGTTCATTCAGCTAACAGCCTACGGTTTAGGTTTTATGCAGGATTTTATTAAAAGAGTAGTATTTAAACAACAATGATAGAATTTTTAAAGGAGAGTACATTTGCTGTAAATGAGGTGATTAGCAAGGCCTGGACAGTGACCAAAAGGAATTACTTTTCTATTGCCACACTGTGCTTTTTGATGTTTATTACTTCTAATGCTTCGGGCTTAATGGCATTCTTTTTAAAGGATGTAAGTAAGGGATTGAGTATATTGATGGCTTTCATCTTTGTGATGTTCTACTTTACCATCAATCTATCGCTGTTTAAGTATATTTTTCATTTACTGGATGATGAAGACCATGATGTAAGCATTGTAAGTACAATTCCTACCAGAAAACAGATTATCAGATTCCTGGTGGCAACGCTTTACTTTATGCTTTGTATTGTAGGTGTGTATTCGATAGTAGTGTTAATCGCTTTCCCTTTTATATACACAGGGATAAAAATGGAAGTTATAACCAATGTGGCTATTTCTGTTGGGGTAATTGCAATATTCATTACATGGATCCGTATTTCTTTCTTCCCGTTTTTTATAATCGATAAAGATTTACCTCCATTTCTATCTATAAAGCTTAGCTTAGCCACTACAAAAGGCAACTTTACAAAGATTTTTCTGCTTTTGTTAGTGCTATTAAGTTTTCACCTGCTTTATTTGTTTTTTAGTTACATACACTGGCCGGTGTTCTCATTCTTTATAAATATTTTGAGCTCCTTTATTATTGTTCCGCTATCAAGTGTAGCTTTAACTATTGCTTATCGTAAAATGATGAGTGAATACAAGGGAGATGCTGAGCCTGATATTATACATAACATAGTTTAAACAGAACTTATGGGATTAAAAGCGGCATTAAGCAAACCGTTTGCGGCCTTTATTGTAAAAGGCATCAATAAATGGAAAAAAATGCAGTGGGAGCACAGC
>NZ_JBFTNT010000039.1:0-40320 GCF_056397585.1 Pedobacter sp. 05L430
CCCCTACCTTATTTCAGAATTTGCAGAGGAGCAACATGTTGATAAAGGAACGTCAACTGTTGAGAAGCTGAAAGGAAAGAAGGTGCTGCTGGTAGATGATAATAAAATGAATATTTTGCTGGTTCAAACAATATTAAAGCGGTGGGGCATGGAATATGATTCTGCTTATGATGGTAAACAGGCACTCGAATTATACAAGAAGAATGACTACAATATTGTGTTAACAGATATTCAGATGCCAGTGATGGGTGGGGTAGAGCTTACACATGAAATCAGATATAACGGGGATTTTGCGAAATCCGGAATTCCGATTTTAGGAATAACTGCCCATGTAATGCAGGAAAACAGAGAAGCCTACTTAAAAGCAGGAATGAATGATCTGGTACTAAAGCCGTTTTTAGAACAGGAATTGATGGACCAGATGCTTAAGTATATTTAAGGGATCTTTGTGTCTTCCGGATGCTGTGGCGGCAATACATCCACCTTTTTTTCTACAATAACAATTTTGGTATGCACTGCATATTTACTTGGTGCTATACCTTTATCATATCGTTCTGCATAGGCCTGTGTAAATTCAGCTCCAAAATATAATATGATAGAGGTGTAATAGATCCACAACAGGATTACAATTATAGAACTGGCAGCGCCAAATGCCGATGCAGGGTTGCCCTTTTCAATATAGATTCCAATTATATACTTACCCAAACTAAAAAGCAGTGCCGTAAACAGGGCCCCAACAATTGCTGGTTTCCATTTTAAATCAACATCAGGCAACACCTTAAAAATAATTGCGAAAATGCAGGTTACAACTGCCAGTGTTAAGGCATTGGTAAGGATTAGCATAAATAGCTCTGATACCTTTTCGACACCGACTTTAGACGCAAGCCCCACAAGTTTGTCGCCTATGCCTACTACAATACTATTTATAACAAGGGAGACGAGTAACAAAAATCCAAGCGAAGCAATTAGCGAAAAGGAGAGCAGTCTGTTGGTGATTAATTTTTTCCATCCCTTTTTTGGTACAGCCTTTACTTTCCAGATTAAATTAATACTGTCCTGAATCTCTATGAACATAGCCGTAGCACCAATAATAAGTGTAGTGATACCTATAATTAGCCCTAATGTACTTTTTCCCGAAACGTTTGATTGTTTTACGAATGATTTGAGTTGAGCAGTGGCATCCGGACCTACCAAATCTTGTATTTCAGAGAAGAGTTCCTCTCGCGGATCCATTTTATATTCTTGCACTGTTCCATCTACAGAGGTTTCTATTGTATGCTTAATATCTCCACCTAAAAACAAACTTGCTGCAGCAATGATAATAATGATAAGTGGGGTAAGAGAAAATATGGTGTAATAGGCTAGTGCCGCGCTTAGCTTCATCACCCTGTCTTCCATAAACCCTTTTCCAGCGGCTATAAATAAATGTGCTGTTGCTTTAACAAAATGAATAGCTTTTTTTAAGAATGTCATAATCAATATTAAAAAGGATACCCAATACCTATGTTATAGATTAAATTTTCTTTACGCCAGGTGCTGCTTCCAAAATCTACCTGATCTATTACCCAACGATTTCCAGGTTCAAGATAAGGTTTTCTGATAGGGAAGGCTACATCTAAGCGGATAACGAAGATCGATGCATCTACCCGGAGGCCGGCACCGGTGCCTACCGCAATTTCATCAAGTGCATCTTTAAAGTTAAAGCCTGACCCTGGTCTTAACGGATCTTCTTTTCTTAACCACACGTTCCCGGCATCTGCAAATAGAGCCCCATATAAAACACTAAATAATTTAAAACGTAACTCTGTGTTAACCATTGCCTTTATATCCCCACTTTGGTCGGTATAGTTATTAGTTTGGTTTGGCAGTTTGTAAGATCCGGGCCCCAATGACCTGGCTGCAAAAGCCCGGATATCGTTACTGCCTCCGGCAAAGAACTGACGCACAAAAGGGATAGATGTATTGTTCCCATATCCATATCCATATCCAAGATTTAAACGGCTTGCCCAGATCAGGTTCTTTGTGATTTTATAATAATCTCTAAAATCGGTTTCAACCCGTATAAATTGATTGATAGGAATGCCTAATACAGTCTTTTTGCCTTCATCGTTTTTTCCTGCAAATAAGCCCCATACGTTTCCACCAGTTTCAAGAGTTCCATTGAAATATATATTGTTTCTTCTGAAATCCTCCATCTGGTTGGTAAATGTGAAACTATAGTTGCTTCCTATAATAAACTGGCGTTCGAGATTCTTTTCCAAGCCGGGGTTTGCACTAAAGAGACTATCCCTTCTTGCCGTATCATTGGTTACGTTAGATGTTACGTAATTTATAGAGATAGGGTTAAAGCTATGTTCTTTATATAAATTCTCTTTCCAGTTATATCCAAACTCTCCTTTAAAGGAATTTAAACCGTATAAGGAACCTCTGTTTAGCGATTGGTATGATAAAGAAGCAATGGTTTTAGGAATAAACGCATTGGTACTGTTAAAGTTAAAGAAAGGGAGTATAAACCTTGGGAAGGTAAGCTTTGCTTCAGTAGTAAAAGAATATGAGTTTAGTCCTTTGGCCTGCCCGCTTACCTGGGTTTCGAATCCACCACTTACACTTACATCCAACTGCTCGCCACCTCTAAAAAGGTTACGGGTAGTTTGAGTTAACTTAGCTTCTGATCCGACAAAGTTATTGGATTTGCTGGTTCCGGTTAGTGAAAAGGAAAGAGAGTTTTTCTTTAAAGGGGTGAGGAAAATGTTAAGGTTTAGCTTATTGTTTCTAAAACTGTCGACAGGTAAAAATTCTGCTTTAACATTTTGAAAAATACCTATGTTAACCATTCTGTTTAAAGATTGGTTATGATCACGCCTATTGTACAATTCGTCTTTTTTGAAGAAAACCAAGCGGTCAAATAAGCCCGGCTTGTAGGTGTGTCGTGTATCATAAATATTAAAATCCTTGTATACTTCAGGAGTTGAATTTCTGATTGCGCTATCTCTTCTTAAAGAATAATTAGGGTAGATATTAATTTTATCAATGGTATAAGGTTTAAGGCCTGCATCAGGGGCAATGTCTTTTACTTTTATTCTGATATCTACCAGATGTTTGCCTACAGTACTATCAACCTGTAAAATCAAATAATCAGGATTAAAATAAAAATATCCCTGTTCCTTTAAATCATTGTCTATTCTGATCCGCTCATTTTTATAAGTTTCCAGGTCATAATTGTCGCCTACTTTTAATAGCGTTTTATCTTTATTCTGATTTATGATTTGGACTATACCTGTGCTATCTTTTGGGAATTCGACACTGTTAATTTTATATCTCGCACCGGTAACAACGGTATAAAGTGCTTTGCCTTTTTTACCACTAACTACAGTATCTCCGTTTACTTCAGATTGAAGATACCCCTGACTAATCAAATAACTTTTAAGCACAGCGTTGTTATAAGGGATTTTTACCTCGCTTAATAACACAGGCGGTTCGCCCACTTTATTGCGGAGCCAATACCGGATCCCTTTTGATTTTTTAGGTTCGCCGGCAAGATTGTACATGGCAAGTTTAAACTTTATGCCTAAAATTGACTTATTAGGATTAGGTCGTGTTTTATCAAGTAAAACCCCTTTAACCTCTTTCTGATTGTCAATTTTTGCTGTTGAATCAGGATTGATGTTAATGTCGGCACCGGTATATAAAATCTCCCCGGGTTTAAGGTTTTTGGTACTGCTACAGGCGCCAAAAATTAAACATGCAAGTATAAATAAGCCGGATTTAATTTGTTGTCTCATTTTTACGCCTCTCTTCATTTCTAAATCTTTTCTTTTTAGAGAAGTTTTGGAAAACCTCCCTGAATTTATTGTAATCAACCACTAAAGCAAATCCAAGCCCTGTTTCAATGATCTGTCCTTCAATTACGCCTTCATTCTGATTGCGTCTATAAGCTCTTAACCTGTATCTGCCATCACTGGAAAGAAGGTATTCCACATTAACATTTCCTGCAATATTGGTAGAACTCTGACCTTGCTGCTGAGGGCCTTCCAATCCAAAAGAACTACCAACGGTAACAATTAAACGATCGTTCAAGAGTTTTTTAGACAGACCGATCTCCAGATCTGTTTTTTGCGACTTGCTGCCTGATGCCGAATAGTCTTCAGATGAATTTAAACCAAAGTTTATATCTACACCCTTTATCAAATCGGATGCAAGATTGTTCAATTGTTCTGTTAATAGTTTACTTACGCTTGAACGGGCAATAGAAGAAACACTACTACCTCCGGCCAGACTTTGGAACGGATTGTCAGCAATAAACCTGTTGAACGCCAATAGTGCAAATACCTGCTTGTTCAGTTCGCTTTCATTCGTATTTACACTCTGTAATTTCGCATATACCTGACCATTGAGTGCACCCCGCTCATTTTCTGGTAAGTCTAATTTAAATTTGATGCTTGGCTTTAAAAGTTCACCCGTCATCATCAGGTATACCTGGAAAGGAAGTTTGGTTTTAGCCTCATATTGTGTTGGATCACCTATCAAGTCAATAGGAGCTGTATTAACTTCATATAATGCCGTTAAGTTTACATTGGCCTCCATAGGATCTCCAGTCCATACAATGCTGCTGCCTTGTTGCAGCTTAAAGTCCTTTTTAACAGGACCAACAGTCAGATTGTAACTGCCATCAGATACCTGATATCTTCCCGTTAAACTAGTCTTGCCGCTAGGGTCCATTGTTGCTGTTAAAGATGCTTGCCCTTTAACTTTTAGTGCATCACCGTTAGATGGATCCACCACTACATTTAATTCTGCATCCGGATCAATGTCGATAGTAGCACTTAAATTAAGTCCCTTGATTGGAGCTTTGCTTACGGAATCGCTAACGTTCAGTGCCTTTTTACCATTAAACGGCGGTGCGCTGAAATCTGTAAACTGTACAATACCTTCCTGATCAATTACCGAGGGATCATCAGGTGGCATAGCAAAGAAGAACTTAGTTTTATCTTCTACTTTAACGTTCATGTCTACATCAGGCTGGTTAAGATCGCCGCGAACCTTAATGGTACTGGTAACATAAACAGTACCGTAGATCATGTCGTTATCGGCAGCAGTAGAGTTCATAAGTCTAAAGTTGTTCGTTCTCATGTCCATGTTGAACCGAAAATCTTTATAGTCAGTAGTGAGGACACCACCGGTTATTACTGCCTTCTGATTTAAAGAATCTATAATGGTAAATCTATTGAAGTTTATCCCCTTATCAGTAAAACTTATAGACTCATTTGGCATTCTGAAATAAGAATTCACATAAGTTGCTGTAAATGCGGCCTGGTTAAATTTAACGTCGCCTAAAATTTTGGGGGCATCAAGGGGGCCTTTGATAGACAATTCTCCGGATATTGTACCCGTGCCATTCTTAATCTGTCCCATTGACACACTCTCTATTGCTTTCAGGTCAATTTTATCAATGTTTAAGTTAAGGTCAAGGGCACTCTGTGGTGAAGTATAGTAAAATCCATTAACCCTTAACTCGTGTACACCAGATAAGGCAATGTTAGTTTMATATGCATTCTCTGTATTGTTGTTTACAGCAACACGCAAGGTTCCAAACTCATCTTTCAAATACCTTAACCTATCTATTGTTAGATTTGCCTCAAACTTAGGTGTATCCATAAGCTCCTTTGCATCAATAGTGCCATTAATAGTACCACCAACCAAAGAACTGTCCTGCTCGGCAAACTTAGTAAGCGTTTCTATTTTGAAGTCTTTAAATTCAACTTTTAAAGGAGAGTTGGCAACAGTATCAGTACTGTTAATCCCTAAGAGCTGATTACCCTTACTCAGGTTAAATTGATTAGCTATAATACCCGACTGACCAAACTGAATGTAATTTTGAGGTGCGATGGCCCACTTTTCATAATTAAGCAAAAGCTTTTGAGGATCTAAACTGAACTGGTAGTCTTTGTTAATCGATTTAAAATTACCACCCAAAATATACTTGTCTTTCCGCTTACTGTCTCTTAAATAAATATTGAGAGCAAGGTTGTTATTTACAGCGTCGCCACTAATTTCGGTATTAAACAAATTAGCCGCAGAGCTCTGAAAACTTTTTATTTGTAATTTATAATTAAGCTTCTGCTCAGTGTTGTTCACATTAAGTTTAGTACTATCAATCCTGTAGCCACCATAAACTATCTGAGGAAAAGAGGCATTCATGAGTAAACTATCCTTCTGAGTATCAATTAAGCCATTCATTCTGGAAGGGGCAAAGGTGGTTAGTTCCGGTACAAAGTTCTGAAGGATTTTAGGATTGTAGAAATTTACGTAGAATCTAAAACGCTGATCAGGGATTTTAGTTACCTCGCCAAATTGATAGTATTTATTGATCTGGTTAATCACTGCGCTGCCGACATTGGTAAGTTGATATTTACCATCAATTTTGGCTCGCATAAACTCAGAACGAAGGGTAAGCATATTGTGTGTTTTGCTCGCTTCAGAATGCACTACAATGGTGTCTACATTGAAACGTTGGCCATCTTTAACTACCTGCAGGCCATTTACAAAAATATCACCGTTAAGGTAATCTGGATCAGCAGTTTTTACATCTGCATTAATTACCCCCGCTAACTTAAACTCACCTGGACTGAAATTTAATTTCTGTAGATCAACCTGTTTTAAATCCAAGTCTGCTTTTACTGCCGGATATTTGCCCGCAATATTTACGGCAGTGGTTAAATTAAAATTCAAATTGGTGTCGGCCATATTGCCTTTTAGATTCAATTTTTGCTGCTTGAAATCGCCACTTAAAAAGAGATCCTTATAAGTGTATTTGTTGTAGTATGCACTTATTAATTGTGCTTTAAACTGTGCCGAGGCAGTTTTAGGATCAAGCCCGGTTCCTTTAACGCTGGCTTTAGCCGTAATTTTGCCCAACTGGGCTTGCTGTTTAAGTAATCTACCTACATTAAAATTATTCAGGTTTACACTGGCAACATAGCTCTCCTTGCCTTTAGGACCTTTCATGCTTGCCAGTAACTTAGCCGATCCCATGTCGGTATTAATGTTAAAACCGGTATTGAAATTGGTCATTGAACCGGTAAACTTTCCGTTTGCAACAATCACATTAGGAAGCTCTATATTGGTTGGCAAAGTCTTTTTAGGGATAACTACCAAAAGATCTTTTTTGGTCATTGCAAACCTTTTGATGTTCATGTCAAAGTAAGCTTTATCCATATCAGGGAGTCCTTTTATCCTGCCACTCACATCAATGTTTGTGCTTTTTAACCCCGAAATCTGCAGTCGGGGAATTACAAGGTTATTCATATAGCCACTAACATTGGCATTTACTTTTATCTTCTCATTTCTGTAGTTTTCCGGGACCGCATCACTAAAGTAAGCAGCGTCTTTTAAGCCAATAGTTGTGTTTTTAACAACCATTGAAAGCTTTACCCTTTCCGGATGTTTGGTTAAATCATCAAGAGAAGAGTAATTTAATTCTGTAACGTTTTCTATTGATGTATTAGGTGTTTTTAGTAAGAAGTTATTCACCTTAATTGCCTTGTCGGAGTATACAACATCTCCTCTTAGCTTAGATAATTGAAAACCACTCTTCTCCTTAAACACACCTTCTTTTACATTGATTTTTATACCAGTATCACTATAGCCAAGCGCATCAGCTACTAAGGTAAGGCCGGTAAACTTTAAATGGTTAAAGTCCATTCCTTTAGTAGGTTTAGCTCCWAGATTATCAAACTGTACATTGTTCTCAGTTAAGCTTATATTGTCAACCAGTAATGACAGGGGTGAAGATTTCTCTGCAGTATCCGCTTTTGTCTCTTTCCCGGGTTTAACCGGTTTTAATGCAAACAGGATATTTGATTTGCTTAGCTTTGCGTCATTTATTTTGTACCTGCCATTTTTAACGTCTGCCAGAAGCTTGGTTAAAGACAAGTCATTAACATTAACATTCGCTTTATTAGTTGTGGAGCTGAAGTTTATTTTGGTATCATTTAGTTTGGCATCGTCAATTTTATAATTGCTATTGGTAAGGTCAATAAACAGCTGAGTTAAGGCTAGCTTGTTCAGATCAACATCCGCATTCATACCCGAAATCCGATCGTCGAATCCTATTTTTATATTGTTGAAAGCAAAGTCCTGAATCTCTACAAGTGGTAATTTACCGGATTCTGTTTTTGCTGTGTCTATGCTGTTTTGTAAGTGAGCCTGTAACTGTGTAAGCGGTTTTTGCTGCAGGTATTTTAAGGAGGTGTTTTTTAAGGCTAAAGATTTGATGACATAGTGTTGATTATTGAGGTCGAAATCTTTTATGTTTGCAGTAAACTCACCCAGGTTTAATTTTACATCATTTCCAGCAACATCATCACGATAAACGATACCAATGTCTTCAAAAGCCACCTTTTCAATAGAAAATTTGAGAGTAGATGTGGTGTCTTTTGCAACTTCTTCTTCTGGCTTTTCTTGCTCAGACATAAACGCATCTACCAGGAAAGAAAAGTTGAATGAGGTATCGGGGTTTATGCGGGTAACATTGGCCCTTATTTTTTGCAGTGAAATATTGTTGATCTCTACCTTATTACTTAAAAGTTTAAATAAGTTAATGTCTACAGAAAGTTTTTGTGCATATAGCAGGGTGTCTCCTTTTCTATCTTCAATATAAAATTTATTCAGCACCACATCCTTTGGTAATGCAATTTTTATACTCTCCAGACTTACCTCAGTTTTGGTTTTATCCTTTAAATAATTTATTGCTTTATCCTTTACAAAATTTTGTACCGCCGGAATGTTTAGGGAAAGTGCAATAAGGACAACCAGCATAATGATGCTTGCTACTATCCAAAGTATGATTTTAAGACTTTTACGAATATATATATTCAATTGAAATGCGTTTAATAGGGTTTTAAATCTATGATTACAGCACTAAAACCATGCCATCGGCGTCAAAATTAGGCTTCTTACTTATATCTACAATCTAAATAATTAAATTGTTTAAATCAAGGGATAAAATTGTTGTTAATCTATTGTTAGAAAATTACGTATGTTTAAATATGGATCAGAAAAATTTTGTTGTTAGCTATCAAACTTTTAAGTCCTTAAATGAGCTAAGTGCATCAGATCAGGAATTATGTTTAAAGGCCGAAGAGGCATTGAAATCATCATACTCACCTTATTCGAATTTTAAGGTTGGGGCAGCTTTAAAATTAAGTAATAAGCAGTTGGTTCTTGGTAGTAACCAGGAAAATGTGGCCTATCCTTCAGGGCTTTGTGCAGAGCGCGTTGCACTATTTACAGTTGGTGCTGCTTACCCCGAAGCGGCTGTTCAGGCTATGGCAATTACTGCAAAAAGCAGTAATTTTGTTATCCAGAAACCTGTTACCTCGTGCGGTGCATGCTTGCAGGTAATGGCCGAATTTGAACAGAAGCAAAAGCAGGAAATTGAGGTGCTTTTTTACTGTATAGGGGGCGAAATAATAAAAGTAAAAGGGATTAAAAATCTATTGCCTTTTGTGTTTGTTGAAGAGCGGTTGGAAAGGTAAAACATCAATTCATAAAATAATGCCTGAAAATTATGAAAATCTAGTCCATTAACCCGAAAAAGATAGGTTATTAACTAAGAACTGTTAAAAACTTCTGTTCTTAATATTTCATTCCAACCCTTATATTTACAAAATCCAATCCTTTTTTGATGAGCGACGAAATAGAAAACAACATAAACGAAGAAAGTACACATACTGTAATCCCTATCAACGGGCTTTATGAGAACTGGTTCCTCGATTATGCCTCTTACGTAATTCTTGATCGCGCGGTTCCACACATCAACGATGGTTTAAAACCGGTTCAGCGACGCATTATGCACTCTTTAAGAGAGATGGATGATGGACGTTTTAATAAGGCKGCCAATGTTATCGGAAATACCATGAAATATCACCCTCATGGGGATGCTTCTATTGGCGATGCAATGGTGCAAATTGGTCAAAAGGAACTGCTGATAGATTGCCAGGGTAACTGGGGTGATCCGGTAACTGGCGACAGTGCCGCTGCGGCCCGTTATATCGAAGCGCGCTTGTCTAAATTTGCAAACGAAGTAGTGTTTAATCCAGATACTACCGTTTGGCAATTGAGTTACGATGGACGTAACAACGAACCCATTACTTTGCCGGTTAAATTTCCTTTGCTATTGGCCCAGGGGGCAGAAGGTATTGCGGTAGGTTTGGCTACCAAGGTTATGCCTCATAATTTTCTGGAACTGATTGATGCTTCCATCGAATCTTTAAAAGGAACCAGACCAAATATTCTCCCTGATTTCTTTACTGGCGGTATGGCCGATTTCTCGGCGTATAACGAAGGTATGCGCGGAGGTAAAATCAGGGTAAGAGCAAAAATTACAGAAAAAGATAAGAAGACCCTCGTAATAACCGAAATACCATACAGCACAACAACAGGTTCTGTAATCGATAGCATATTATCTGCTAACGATAAGGGTAAGATCAAGATTAAGAAAATTGAAGACAATACGGCACAGAATGTAGAGATTGTCATCCATCTTGCTCCTGGTATCTCACCTGATGTAACTATTGACGCGTTGTATGCTTTCACTTCATGCGAAGTTTCTATATCTCCAAATACTTGTGTTATCAAGGATGATAAACCTCAGTTTTTGAGTGTTAATGATATCCTTATCGAGAATACTCATAATACCAAGAATCTGTTAAAACAAGAATTGGAAATTAAGTTGCATGAATTGCAGGAAAGAATATTCTTTAGCTCACTACTAAAGATCTTTATTCAGGAGGGCATGTACAAAAATGCGGACTATGAGAATTCTGGTAATTTTGAAACGGTTGTTGAGGTATTGAATCTTTTATTCGAACCATTCAAACCCGATTTGTATAGGGAGATTCAGCCGGAAGATTTCAAAAAACTTATTGATAAACCAATGAGTAGCATTACCCGCTTTGACGTTAAAAAGGCGGATGATCAGATGAAAGCTTTAGCTGATGAGATCAAAGTTGTAAAAAATCACCTTCGTCACCTAACAGATTATACCATTGCCTGGTTCCAGAAACTTAGAGATAAGTATGGTAAAGGTAAAGAGCGTAAAACAGAGATTCGTTTATTCGATAGGGTAGAGGCATCTAAAGTGGCTTTAGCCAATGTAAAACTATACCTGAACCGTGAAGATGGTTTTGTGGGTACTGGTTTGCGTAAGGATGAATTTGTTGCAGATTGTTCCGATATTGATGAAATAATCGTCTTCAGAGAAGATGGTAAATGTATCATCACCAAGGTGGCAGATAAAACCTTTGTTGGTAAAGGAATTCTGCATGCACAGGTGTTTAAAAAGGGTGATGAACGGACCATCTATAACATGGTTTATAAAGATGGGGCCAGCGGCGTTTCGTACATTAAACGTTTCGCTGTAGTTGGTGTAACCCGCGATAAGGAATATRACCTCACCAAAGGAAGTAAAGGTTCTAAAGTATTGTATTTTACAGCCAACCCAAATGGAGAAGCTGAAGTGATTACGGTTCAGTTAAAACCACACACTAAACTTAAGAAACTTCAATTTGACCTTGATTATGCTGAAATAGCGATTAAAGGGCGTGCCTCTCAGGGTAATATTGTATCTAAGTATCCTATCAAAAAGATCCTGTTAAAAACAAAAGGAGTATCAACACTTTCCGGCCTTAAGATATGGTATGACGATTTGCTTAGAAGACTTAATGTTGATGGAAGAGGGAAATACCTTGGTGAATTCGATGGTGATGATAAAATATTACAGGTTCATAAAGAGGGATGGTATGAGCTGAGTACATTCGAATTGAGCAATCACTTTGATGCAGATCTGATACTGATCCAGAAATTTGATCCTGAAAAACCATTTACTGTTGTACAATACGAGGGGAAAGCTAAAAATTATTTCATAAAGAGATTTGTATTTGAATCAATTGCCGTAGGTAAAAAAGGTACTCTGATTAGTGAAGAGAATGGTTCGAGATTCCTTTACCTGACCAGCAATCCAGAAGCAGTATTAACGGTTGATGTACTTAAAGGTAAAACGCAAATCCCGGAAACATTAGAAATAGTGTTAGCAGAGTTTATTGATGTAAAGGGTATAAAGGCTAACGGAAACAGGATCACTCAACATGACGTAAAAAATGTGAGTATTTCTAATCATGAAGAACTGGAATTAGTTCTGGAAAGCAAGGTCAGTATTCCAGATGCGTCTGCTAATGAAGAGCAAGCTGAAKGAGAAACTTCTGAAACAACAGCGGATGTAGCTACAAGTGGGGAAGAGGAAAATATCCAGGAAGAACCTGTAGGAAAGGTTGAAGAAAAGCCATCTGAGGAGGCGGCAGAGGGAAAACCAAAAAAAGCGTGGGGAACACCTAAAACGCCAGAAAAAGAATCAAAGGCCAAGCCTGAAGGTAAAGAAGAGCCTAAAGCTCAGCCGAAACCTATGGCTAAAGAAACCCCAGAGACAAAGAAGGATGAGAAAGATATTCCGGCAAAAGAAATTAAGTTTGAGATCACTAACCCTGACGATATAGAAATTGACGATAAGGGGCAGTTAGGCTTGTTTTAGTCTTAATGTCCTGATCTTCGTTATTTTGATCATTAAATTTTTGTCATTTTCTGGCTAAGCATTGCCGGATTTTGAATAAGATAAATATATTTGTCAGATTACACATCACAATTAAAGGATAGATACTACTTAGGTTTATGTTGAAAAAATTAACGGGCATTCTTATTTTACTTTCATTTTTGCTGGTAAAGCATGTGTCGTTATTTACTGTAACCGACCATAAACAAACAGTATCGATCCATCATACTGATCAAGACTCTGAGAACTCAGAGGAAGAGAAAGAATTAAAAAATCTGGAGCTTACGGATGATGTTTTTATTCATCAGCCAATTGTAGATCTGGCGCATACCTTAACCTCAAAAAAGGTTAATTATAGCTTTGTATCGCCTACGGTTACCTCGGTTATTTCGCTACCATACCCCCCTCCTGAAATCTGATTGTAAATACACTACAATTAAGATTCAAATATTACACAATAATTTTATTTTATGAGATATCCTTTAGTATCAAAAGGTGCCGTATTAGGCATTTTATTAAGCGCAGCTGCATTTTCAGTAAATGCACAAAAAATTGAGGAGCAAGAGTTAAAAGTAAACGTTGATAAGATTTCTAATTCTACTGAACACTTAAAAAACCTGCAACCCGTAACTTTTAAATACGATGTACAGAAGTACAAACATCTTAAATTACCAGCTGGCGAGCAATACGGCTTCCTCGCCAGTAACGTACAATCAGAATACCCTGCTATGGTTTATGAGGCTACTAAAATGTACAACCAGGGTAAGAACAATTCAAAAGTTGCAAGATATAGCGAAGTGCAATCAGAAAATCTGATTCCCGTACTCGTGGCAGCTATTAAAGAGCAGCAGGCAGAAATTGAGTTGCTCAAAAAAGAATTAAACCTCTTGAAAGAGAAGTCTAAATAGGTAGTTTTTTGTTTTAGTATCTTTGAAAAAGCCATCGAAAGATGGCTTTTTAATTAATTCTGTTTTTAGATTGCTGCATTGGGTTTGTTGCAGGCATCTGTTGCTCCTTAAACAATTCAAACCTGGTAGACTGGCTTTTTCTTGGCCAGGAGTTATTGCTCTCATCAATATCGGCAGTTTCTCTATTTGGATCTAACTGTACTGAAACAACTTCCTTATCCTTAGCAAAAACTTTGGTTATCTTGTTTTCATTCTTTCTCCATACATAGGCAGGAATTCTATCTGTTTCTTTACTGCCATCCTTAAATGTCMATTCAATGATCAATGGCATCACTAAACCACCTAGGTTCGAGAATTCGAGTTCGTAAAAGTTCTTTTTGCTCTCATAGATTTTTTTCTCTTCAGTACCTAACGAGTTATAATAGTTTTGAAATTGCTCGTCGGCCGTTTTGCTTACTTCAAAGCGATCAAACTTATTATAAAAATCAAGCAAACTTGTGTCTTGCTCAATGGCAAACTTTATACCCTCGGCCTTATTGCGTTCTCGGCCCAGATATTTGTTGTCTTTTTCATATGCTTTCTTGCTTTCTGCATTTTCAACTGCTTGTTTCATGCTGTTCATGCGATAATAGCGCACCTCGTTCAATGAAATGTCTACGGGATCAGTACTAAAGAACCAACCTCTCCAAAACCAGTCAAGGTCAACTGCCGAAGCATCTTCCATTGTTCTGAACAAATCGGCAGGAGTAGGGTGTTTAAATGCCCATCGCTTTGCATACTCTTTAAAAGAATAATCAAAAAGCTCCCTGCCCATTATGGTTTCTCTTAAAATGTTTAGCGCTGTGGCTGGTTTAGCATAAGCATTAGGGCCAAAATTTACAATGTTCTCGGAATTAGTCATAATCGGCTCCAGCTGGTCTTTCGGCATTTTCATGTAGTCTACAATCTTATGTGCTGGTCCTCGTTGAGAGGGATAATTATTGTCCCATTCCTGCTCTGCCATAAACTGGCAAAAAGTATTTAGGCCCTCATCCATCCAGGTCCATTGTCTTTCGTCGGAGTTTACAATCATGGGGAAAAAATTATGACCCACCTCATGAATAATTACACTGATTACACCATATTTAAGTGACTCCGTGTATGAACCATCTTTTTCTGCACGGCCATGATTAAAGCAAATCATAGGATATTCCATTGCATTGGAGGCTTCAACAGATATTGCAACAGGATATGGATAGGGAATGGTGTGTTTAGAATACGATTTTAAAGTATGCGCAACCACCTTGGTCGAATACCTGCTGTATATCGGGTAAGCTTCGGGGCCATAATAAGACATGGCCATTGTTTTTTTTCCGTCGATATAAGTTGCCATAGCATCCCAAACCAATCTTCTTGAAGATACCCATGCAAAATCCCTTACATTTTCGGCCACATAAGTCCATGTCTTTTTCCCGGTTGCCTTTTTTGTAATAGCGGATTTTGCTTCACTAAGATTTATAATTTCCAGAGGAGCTTTTGCTGTTTGTGCTTCATTCCATCTCCTTAAGCTGGTTGCGCTTAAAACCTGTGGATAGTTCTGGCATTCGCCTGTTGCACCAACTATGTGGTCTGCCGGAACAGTCAGGTTCACCTTGTAGTTTCCAAAAACCAAGGCAAACTCTCCTCTGCCCTCGAATTGCTTGTTTTGCCATCCCTGGAAATCAGAATAAACAGCCATACGCGGAAACCATTGTGTAATGGTAAACAAATAATTGTCGTCTTGAGGAAAATACTCATATCCACCTCTTCCATGTACAATCTTACGATCAGAGATGTTGTAATTCCACGTTATTTTTAATTTATACTTTTCCTTAGGTTTAAGCACGACAGGCAAATCAATCCGTAACATGGTGTTGTTAATCACGTAGGGAAGAGGAGTGCCCTTCTCATCGGTAATTTTAATGATCTTAACACCAAGATCATCATCGCGGCCAATAATATCAGAGAAGTCATCTAATGTCATCTTCTCTTTTATTTTGCTGGTTTGTGTAAGCTTATTGTCGCTTGTAGCTTTGTTCTGATTCTCGTCAAGCTGAACCCACAAATAACTTAAAGGATCTGGCGAATTATTATAATAAGTGATCGTTTCAGATCCATTTAAACGCAGGTTCTTTTCATCCAGTTCTGCATTAATMTCATAATCTGCCCTTTGCTGCCAATATGCAGGGCCGGGTGCGCCAGATGCAGAGCGGTAATAGTTTGGATCAGAAAGGATTGTGCCTAGCTGTTCAAATTTATTACCGTGGTTTGAACCCGGATTATTTAATGATTGTGCGTATATACCGACATTGAAAAACAATGCGGCAGTTAGAAGTAACGGTTTCTTCATTTTGTTAGTTAAGGATTGCAGGTAACCGTTCGGCGGCCACTACAAATGATATACCAAATATAGCGGATGAAAGGAAGAAATTCCAGTCCCACCGCTTAATTTTTACGATCATAATAAGGATAAATGAAAGTATGAGTACACCGAAAACGATTAGTATCTGCCCAAATTCCAGCCCAAGGTTAAAGGCAAGTAACTCCACAACGATGTTGGTAGTTTTGCCAAGCAGACTTTTTAAGTAATTTGAGAAACCCATGCCATGTATTAGTCCAAAGATGAGTGCTAATGTATATTTTAACCTTATGGCCTTGGGCTTGGGCTTTTTATTAAGGATGTTGGCTAACGCAGTTATCATAATTGTAACCGGAATTAAAAATTCTATAAGTGCGGTGTTTACGTGCACAACATTTAACACACTTAGGGCTAAAGTTATGCTGTGGCCAACGGTAAATGCGGTAACCAAAATTAGTACTCTTTTCCAATCGGAGAGGGTGTATACACCACAAAGAGCAAGTAAGAAAAGTATATGATCGTAGCCTTTCCAGTCTAAAATATGGTGCCAGCCAAGATCAAAATAGAGATTGAAATCTTGCATTATAGTTTAAAGTTGTAATTTTGAATACAGAATAGCAAGAAATATTCTATTTTATATCTACCTATACAAAATGTTACAACTTATTTTATTTTTTTGGTTAAATATTTTTCATCCATTTTACGTTAGCGTAACCGAGATAGATCATAATCAAAAAACAAAAACTGTTCAGGTAAGTGTGCGTGTATTTTTTGATGATTTTGAAAATGCGCTTGATAAGCGTTATAAAACAAGTATCAATATTTTGAAGCCTAAAGATCGTAAACAGGTAGACGGGCTTATTTCCGATTACATAAAAAGCCACCTGCAGATTAAGGCTAATAATAAATCGCTTACGCTAAAGTACCTGGGATATCAAATTGAAGAGGATGCCGCATGGTGCTATTTTGAAAGTGAAAAAATAGAAAGCATCGAAAAGCTAGAGATTCAAAACGACATACTGTTTGAACAGCACGATTCACAGATCAATATGATTCATGCTACAGTTAATGGAAAGCGAAAAAGTACCAAACTTGATAACCCGGAAAAATCAGTCGCGTTTTCTTATTAATCCTAAATAAAAAAGGGAGCAACTGCTCCCTTTTAATTAAATCTTTACACAGTTTACTGGTATTGAATGTAAACCGGAACTGGTTTCAATTTCATCAATTCCTCTGGAGTCATTAAGCGCTTAGGATCTTTTTTCAAATCATTTTTATAGAACAATTTGAAGCCCGTAAACTGAACAGGCTCAGAGAAAATAAAGTGACGGTAAGTTCCTTTTTTAAGTTCTGGCTCACCCCATCCGTCCATATGCATTACAATTTGAACTTCCGGACGAAGTTTTATGTTTTGAGAATTGGTAACCATCTTTTTTGTGAAACGGTGAACCACAAATACTTTTGGAGGCAAGTTATATTTCTTTACAAGATTAGTTAAATACTGAGAAACATAGTTGATATCGGCAGCATCGTAAGTTCCGATTTTTTTACCTGGAAGCGAACCATCTTTCATAGAAAACTCAGGATCTATACCTAGATGCACAAATGGTAATTGTAAGTATTTTTCTATATGCGGCAATTCAGCCTTGATGTTGCTTAGTGCTACCTGTAAATCTAGAAATACAATAGTATTAGGACGCATTTTAGCAATGCTTAATACAGAGTCAATCTGTGAGTTGGCCATACGGTTAATGTACTTCCCATCTCTGCCCGGCGTACCACTTGCTACAGCAGCAATGTAATGTAAACCTGGCTGTACGGGAGTAGTAGGATCAACTTTTTCCCAATGTTTAACTTCAGCATCCAATCTTTTCCACATCTCTTTTGGAGCATATTCGCCCAGGGCACCCATTTTTTTAGAGTGTAAATTTCCATAATAAACAACAATACGTTTAAATGGAAGTATAGCACCTGCAAGTGGGTATGGTTGTTTTTTAACCGGCCATTTACCAGTGGTATCACCATTGGCTAACTTTGCCATAATTGCATCATACTTTGCAGTGTCAATCGGTCCCCGCAAATCTTCTTTTGTTTCGGTTGCTGTCGAATCTCCAGGAGCATTTTTTGTTTGGCCATTGGCCTTTTTAACGTCCGAGGTGCAGCTTATAAATACACCAATTGAAGCCATTCCGACTAAAAGCATCCCTGCTAGATGAGATAATTTCATTTTTTATACTTGTTTTTTATGGTAAGATAAGATGTAAATGTCAGTTCCAAGCCAACAATAAAATTTTTTACAAGTATACCACTATACATAGTAATAAAAAAGCTGGTTATCAGGGTTAATTAAAATATTTCTATTTATTATTTGTAATTAGTCTAAATAAGTTCTTATACTTGCGGTGTTATTTAAAATTATTCTAAATAGATTGTTAATGAGAATTGGCTTACTGTTAATGGCTGTATTTTTTATCGTTTCAACTACACAAGCACAAGATAAAGGTGCCGACAAGGAATTGAAAAGCGATACCACAGCTAATTCCCTAAAGGAAGTTGTAGTTACGGGCGAATATCAACCTCAATCATTAAGAAATTCAGTTTACAGAACACGTGTTATTAATTCAGAGCGTATTCGCTTGCGTGCTGCAACAAATATTCAGCAAGTATTAAATACAGAATTAGGCTTCAGGTTTTCTAACGACATGGCGTTAGGTACAAGCGACGTAACTTTAATGGGCATGTCGGGCAGAAACGTTAAGATCCTTTTAGATGGTGTGCCAATGATAGACAGGGGAGATACCAGAGAAAGTTTAAACCAAATAGACATCAACTCCATTGAGCGCATAGAGATAGTAGAAGGGCCACTCTCGGTTTCTTATGGTACCGATGCACTTGCTGGTGTAATCAATATCATTACAAAAAAAGCAGTTAAAGAAACATTAAGCCTTAATGCGAGGGTGCAAGAGGAAACAGTGGGGGATGAGTACTCAGCGTTCAGTAAAAAAGGTTCCCACTTGCAACACGTAGGAGCAAGCTGGCAAAATAAGCGTTGGAGTGTTCTTGGAGGTGTAACCCATAACGATTTTAATGGTTTTAACAGTGCACCTGCTTTGGCTACTGCAGCGCAGATCGCTGCTGATATTAATAGGTGGAAACCTAAAGAGCAATGGTTGGGAAATGGCCGTCTGGGTTATAATAGTGATAAGTTAAATGTATGGTACCGAATGGATTATGCTGATGAGACTATTTTAAGCAAGGGTGGCTATAACCCAAACATTTTTAAGTCTGTTAATCAAAAATACATCACCAATAGATATACCCAGCAAATACAAAGCGATTATAAGCTAACTGAGAAATTGCAGCTTAGTGGAATACTTGGTTATTCCAACTTAAAACGTACTACCAGAAGTGTGCTGCATGACTATTCTACAGGAAAGGAAGAATTGTCTACCGGTGCCGGCGAACAAGATGTATCTAAATTCCAATCTACATCGGTCCGAGCAACAGCTCAGTATAGGTTATCAGACCAATGGTCTTTTCAACCTGGTATCGAGATTAATCTGGATGGTTCAAGTGGAGCAAGGATTAAAGGAGATCCCTCTATTCATGATTATGCTTTCTTTATATCTTCTGAGTGGAAGGTTACAGATGGTATAACCATAAGACCGGGTGCCCGCTTTATTAAAAACTCAGTTTACGATGCCCCCCCTGTAATTCCATCACTTAATACAAAATTCAGGTTAAATAAAGATCTTGATTTGCGTTTGGGTTATGCAAGTGGTTTCCGCTCGCCTGCCTTACGCGAACTTTATTACGATTTCTTTGATGCCAGCCATTCTATTTTAGGAAACGAAAACCTTAAAGCAGAACAGTCACATAGTTTGACCGGATCGCTGACTTTTACCAGGTCGCATAATGAAAATGCTGATTTCCGCTCAGTTGTAAGTGGCTTTTATAATACTTTCAGAAACAGAATAGATTTTGGCCTTTCTGCTGCTGATCCTACAATTACTACTCTTATAAACGTTTCTCGCTACAAAACAACTGGAGGAACTTTTGAAAATACTTTAACGCTTAATGATTTTCAGGTTTCTCTGGGCCTTTCCTATATCGGTATTAATAACCGTTTCGTAGCCGATGCTCCAAAACCTGGTGAATCTGATGAATTTGCATGGACTCCTGAGGTGAACAGCAACATCACTTACACCTTTTCCAGAATTGGTGCAACTGTAAATCTGGCCTATAAATTTTCAGGAAGAAGGCCTTTTTATCAGCTCAATACGAACAATGGAATAGAGCAGGTAACACTTGAGAAAACCGGTTCTTATAGTACAGCAGATCTGATGATCAATAAAAAGATATTTAAATCTCTTAATCTGAATGCAGGAGTTAAAAACCTGTTCGATGTAACTACCATTAGCAGCACATCAGTTGCAACTGGTTCGGCACACTCAACGGGTGGCCCGGTTCCATTGAATTATGGACGCTCATATGTTGTAGGGTTAAGTTTTAATTGGAACAAGAATTAGATTATTAATCATTATAATACGTATAAAATCATGAACAAAATTACTAAACTCGTTGCCCTATTGTGTTTTGCTACAGTCTTTACTTCTTGCAGTAAAGATGACGATCCAATATTGGAGGTTCCGGTATCTGATGGGACAACATTAACTCTAAATGGAATAGCTGGTGCCGAAGCAGGCAGTAGTGCTGCCAACAGTGTTTATGTAGATTTAAGTGGAGCCCAACAAACAACCGTGCTTCGTAACAGCTGGGCTTTAGGTTTTTATTCTGGTAATGATTTTAAAGTTGTTCTGAACGGAACTTCAGGGGCATCGGCAAAGAAGCTAGATAAGACAGATTTAAATGCCGTAACTGAAGCAGATTTTAACCTGTCTGATTTAACGATTGCGCTTGGCGAGACAGGTGCTAAAGCTGAAATTGAATTTAAGAAATTTGATGACCCCAGAGAAGCCAGCATCCTTAATAAAACTGCAATTGAAACCATCTCTGCAACAGATTCAGAAAATAAGGTCTATATAGTTAGTCCGGTTGGTGGTAGTCATAGCTCAGTAATAAGTGCAGAGACCGTTTACAAAGTAAGGGTTCTTCGTAAGGCCAACGGGTATACTTTGCAATATGCTAAGCTAAAGGAAACTACTTTTAAATCTGTTGATATTGTTAAGGATGCAAATTCTAACTATAGCTTTTTCTCTCTTACTGATGGAAAAAGTGTAAATGTGGAGCCTGTAAAAGCCAACTGGGATCTGGTATGGACCTGGACCATGTATTATGGTACAAATGCGGATGGTATTTTCCCATATAGCTTTTCTGATATCGTTTTTACCAATAGCCTAAATGGTGTTCAGGTAGCTCAAGTTAAAACTTCGGTAGTAAGTTACGCAGATTTTTCTGAGTCGAACCTTAATGCTTTATCGTTCAGTGCAAACCGAGATGCAATTGGTGATAAATGGAGAAATACAACCGGTACCGCAGTAGGTGTAAAAACTGATTCGTTTTACGTTGTAAAAGATGGCGCCGGTAATATATACAAATTGAAATTTAACAGTTTTCATGCAAGCGACGGTGGAGTGCGCGGCAAGCCTGTAGTAGAATATAAACTCGTTAAAAAAGGATAAAAGTTTGGTTTAGTTTGGTTAGATGAGGATGCTTTCGGCCCCCCCGGAAGCTCCTCTTTTTAAACATTTATTATGAAAAAAATAGGATTGCTGATGGTAGCTGTTGCCATGTTTAGTGCATGCAGGAACACTACCGAAAATAACACTGTCAGGCAATTGCCGGATAGTGTGAAAATTGTTTCTTTAAATGGAACTGTAAGTGAAATAGTTGCCGGACTGGGTTTAGAAAAAAACATTGTAGGAACGGATATAACAAGCAGCTATCCCGAAAGCTTAAAAAGCAAGCCTAAGGTAGGCCACAGTAGTAAGGTCAATGTTGAGGGTGTTTTGTCGCTTCAACCTAATATCGTTGTGGCGATTGATAAAGAAGTATCTCCTCAACTTGCCGCCCAGTTTAAAACCGCGGGCATTAAATTAGTATTGTTTAAACAAGAATTCTCAATAGATGGGGCTAAGAACTTAATCCGTTCCGTTGGCGATAGCCTATTGCAGCAGACCAAGGCAGATTCCCTAATTAAGGTATTTGATGCGGAAGTAGCGGCTACTCAAAAACAAATAACAAATACAAAAAAAGCTAAAGTACTGTTTATTTATGCCCGAGGCACAGGAACAATGATGGTTGGCGGCTTAGGTACACAAGTTGATAAAGTGATTGAATTAGCCGGAGCACAAAATGCGGTAACAGGATTTTCTGAGTATAAGCCTTTAACCTCCGAAGCACTTGTTAAAGCCAACCCCGATGTAATCTTGTTGTTTGATGATGGTTTGCAAAGTTTAGGCGGTACGCAAGGTTTGGAAACAGTTCAGGGTATAGCGCAAACAAATGCAGGTAAAAACAAGAAGTTCATCACTATGGATGGTGCTTTGCTAACCGGTTTCGGTTTGCGTTTAGGCAAGGCAATAACAGAATTGTCTGGTAAAATCAACAACGCAGTTAAGTAGAGAAAATAGAGGTGATTAAAAAAACAGGATATATTATTGTACTGCTTGCGGTAGTTCTGGTCGTAACCATGGTGGTTTCTTCCTGCATTGGTGCTGTGGATATCAGTTTCTCTGAACTGCTATCTATCATAAGTTACCATACAAGATTATCCGATCATCAGGGCTTTACTTCGCAACAGGAATCAGTGTTTTTTAATCTTCGTCTGCCAAGAGTGCTGTTGGGTAGCCTTATTGGCGCCGGATTGGGCGTTTCAGGAGCTGCCATTCAGGGGTTGTTTCGCAACCCCCTTGCCGAACCTGGTTTAATAGGAATATCATCGGGTGCCACATTGTTTGCTGTAATTATGATCGTGCTTGAGATAAATATTTTTAAAAATCTAACAGGTACATTAAGTTTTTACGCCTTATCTATTGCAGCATTTATTGGTGCCGGTATTACTACGATGATTGTTTATCGCATTGCGATGAAGAATGGTAAAACAGTTATCACAACTTTATTACTGGCCGGATTGGCAATTAATGCATTGGCAAATTCGTTTATTGGATTAATGACGTACATGGCTACCGATGCACAATTAAGAAACATTACATTTTGGAACCTTGGAAGTCTAGGCGGGGCTAGCTGGCAAACTGTTAGTGCATTATTACCCTTTGTTTTAATTCCTATTGTTACGCTTCCTTTTTTTGCCAAATCTTTAAACGCATTGGTCCTTGGAGAACCCCAGGCTTTGCATATGGGTGTAAATGTTAAAGTAGTTAAACGGATGATTATTATTCTGGCCACCATGGCTGTGGGTGCTTCTGTTGCCATGGCCGGAATTATTGGATTTATCGGCTTAATTATTCCACATATTATAAGGATGACATTTACTGCTGATCATAGACTGGTAATTCCTGGATCAGCATTGCTTGGTGGGGCTTTGTTAACCGGGGCCGATCTTATTGCAAGAACAATAGTTGCTCCGGCGGAACTTCCAATAGGCATATTAACTGCAATGATTGGTGTGCCTGTGTTTATATATATTATTATTTCTGAGAAAAATAAAAACAACCTATAGATGATCCGAGTAGAAGAACTTACCTATAAAGTAGGAAACAGGAAACTGGTAGATGGGTTGAGCTTTGAGGCTCACTCTGGTGAAATGCTGGCTATTTTAGGTGCTAATGGTGCCGGTAAAAGTACTTTAATGAAATTGCTTTGCAGAGAGATAAGGCCATCGGCAGGTAAGGTTTTTATTAAGGGAAAAGAGCTGATGAATTACAGGCTCGAAGACCTGGCAAAGACAAGAGCTGTGCTTTCTCAGCACAATACGATTTCAGTTTCTTTTATTGTTGATGAACTGGTAATGATGGGAAGATATCCACATTTTGATCAGAAGCCAGCTGCCAACGATTTTTCGGTGGTAAGAAGAGTGATGCAGGATACAGGAATAAGCCATTTGTCGGGCCGAGATTATAATACGCTGTCAGGTGGTGAACAGCAAAGGGTTCAATTGGCGAGGGTTATTGCACAGGTTTATGACAGCCCGAATGCCTGTTTGTTATTGGATGAGCCTACAAACGGTCTTGATATTCAGTTTCAGCAGCAGATTATGGTGTTGGCTCGTAAACTGGCCGACAGAGGGTATTGCGTGATCTGCATTTTGCATGACATCAATTATGCTTCTCGCTTTGCAGATAGAATACTGATGTTAAAAAATGGTAAAAAAGTAGCCGAAGGGTTGCCTGTTGAAGTGATCAATTGTGATAATATTCATGAGACTTTTAGCATTAAAGTAAAGCTAATGGAATGCGAAGATTATAATTGTCCGCTGGTTATACCAGCTACTAGTGTAAGCTAAAAAAGGTGTATCATGAATACACTTCAATTTAAAATAGAACGAATTAATTAAAACAGGATAAAATGGAAAAGATATTAGATTTAAAAAGCCAGTGGGAAGCATTCAAAACAGAAAACCCAAAAGTCCGTATCAGAGATGCTGCAAAACAACTTGGTACCAGCGAAGCCGAATTAATCGCAACAACTGTAAACTCAACAGCTATCCGTTTGCAGGACCAATTCCAGGAGATATTAAAAGAAGTTGAAAGCTTAGGTTATGTAATGGCCTTAACACGTAATGACTTTTGTGTTCATGAACGTAAAGGAATCTATAAAAAAGTATCTTTTAAAGGAATGATGGGATTGGCAGTAAATCCTGATATCGATTTGAGGTTATTTATGAGCGCATGGAAATCGGCCTTTGCGGTTAATGAGAATGACCGTAAAAGCCTCCAGTTTTTTGGTAAGGATGGACAGGCGATACACAAAATCTACTTAACCGATACGAGCAATGCTGACGCTTATGAGGTATTGGTTGAAAAATATACTGCAGACGATCAGACCGCTGCATTAGAGATAATTACAGAGAAAGTTGCTGCCGTAGAAAAACCAGATCAGGAAGTTGATGTAGAAACATTTAAAAAGGAATGGTTGGCGCTAAAGGATACGCACGATTTTCATGGTTTGTTAAGAACTCATGGATTAAGTCGCACTCAGGGTTTGCGTTTAGCACCTGAAGGCCATGCTACACAAATTACAACCGATTCTCTGAAAGCAATTTTAACTAGGGCTTCAGAAACTGATCTTGAAATAATGGTTTTTACCTCAAATGCCGGCTGTATCCAGATCCATACTGGTTTGGTAAAGAAGCTTGTTCAAACAGGCCCGTGGTTTAACGTCCTGGATCCTGAATTTAACATGCACCTTCGTGAAGATGGTATTGCAAACGTATGGTTAGTTAAAAAGCCAACAGATGATGGTATTGTAACCAGTATTGAAGTATTTGATAAAGAAGGAAACATCATTGTTCAGTTTTTTGGAAAGCGTAAACCTGGTATTCCTGAAAATGAGAATTGGAGAATGATCGCAAATGAATTAGCTGTAATTGCATAAACAGCGAAAGAAACTTAAGCAGTAAGGTGTTACTGGGTTTAAGTGTGTTTAAAGGCGTCGGTTTAGGTCCCGGCGCCTTTTTTATTTTTAAAATCTATTCCTCCATCTTAAAGCTGTCGTCATCTCGAAGGAGAGATCTCTTGTTTAGTAGTTCAAGAGATCTCTCCTTCGAGATGACGGGTGTACGCCACTTCCTAATTGAAAATATTGAATTTCTTTATTTGAAAGTATTGAACTTGCCAAAAACACCTAATGGTAGTTTAATACCCGAAGTTGCCTGCAAATACAATTCTCCTGTCTCAAGATTTTTTACCTGAGGGAATGAAGTTTTAATCAGATTCTCTACAATAACAGAAGAAAAACCTAAAGAGTAAGTGTTTAAGATCAGAAAGTGTTCTTCTTCATCCAGCAACTGAACAACATCCTGCATCATTTCCTGAATGTGGTCTTCCAGTTTCCACTTCTCACCATTTGGTCCATGACCAAAAGCAGGGGGGTCCAAGATAATTCCATTATATTTTTTACCGCGTTTAAGCTCTCTTTTTACAAACTTTAGTGCGTCTTCAACCACCCAGCGTACATCTTTAAGCTTAGAAAGTTCCTGGTTTTCATTAGCCCAGTTTACTACTTGTTTAATAGAGTCAACATGAGTAGTGTCTGCTCCGGCAGCTWTTGCAATTAACGATGCAGCACCTGTATAAGCAAATAAGTTTAATACTTTAGGGCTTGCCGTTTTAAATTTCTTTATCGATGAAGAGATATAATCCCAATTCACAGCTTGTTCAGGGAAAACACCAACATGCTTAAATGAGGTTAATCCTAAGCGGAGGTTAATACTTACATCATCATTTTTGTACTCAACATTCCAGCGATCTGGTAAATGGGCGGAGTTTTTAATCCATTCTCCGGAGGTAGCAGAGCGACCTTTAAATTTGATATGTGTTTGTTTTTTCCAGTCTTGATCAGACAAAGTCTTTTTCCATACCGCTTGGGGCTCAGGTCTGGATAGTACCAGGTTACCGAAACGTTCTAATTTTTCAAAATCACCACAATCAATCAGCTCATAATCTTTCCAATGCGTGGGTGTTAGCAGGCTTATCATAATTATATATTAAAACTTTCCTTTTGCAGCCTTCATAAAGCGGCTTGCAAAAACGAAATCATTTAGTTCTTGAATCTCAGTATGGGCAATTTCTTTGTTAGAGCCTTCCCAGAATTTCTTGCCTTCGTGCAAGAAAAGAATATAGTCGCCGATACCCATTACAGAGTTCATATCATGGGTAACAACTATGGTTGTAGTGTTGTATTCTTCAGTAAGCTCTTTAATCAGCTCATCAATTACAATCGAAGTTTTAGGATCAAGTCCAGAGTTTGGCTCATCAACAAACAAATACTTTGGGTTCATGGCAATAGCGCGGGCAATACCCACACGTTTTTTCATACCACCGGAAAGCTCTGCGGGAAACAGTTTGTTTTTTCCTTCAAGGTTTACACGTTCCAAACAGAAATTAACGCGCTCCAGCTTTTCTTTACGTTCCTGATCGGTAAACATATTTAAAGGGAACATGATGTTCTCTTCAACAGTCATTGAATCAAATAAAGCGGAACCCTGAAATAGCATACCTATCTCTTTTCTGATCTCTATCTTTTCTTCGAAGTTCATGGTAGTAAACTCACGCCCATCGTATTCTACACTTCCTTCTTCAGGATGGTGCAGGCCAATCATACATTTAAGTAGTGTGGTTTTACCCGAACCGGAGCCTCCAATGATCAGGTTGGTTACACCAGCTTCAAACTTACCTGAAATTCCCTGTAGTACTTTGTTGCTGCCAAACGATTTGTGTATGTCCTTAATCTCGATCATAATAATAACTGGGTTACAATGTAATCACATGCCAATATCGTAATACAGCTAACAACAACAGCTCTTGTACTTGCCTGGGCTACCTCGAGTGCACCGCCTTTTACATAGAAACCTTCATATGCAGGAACCGAAGTGATGATAAAACCAAATACAAAAGCCTTTACAAGGGCTACAACAATGGTATAAGGATTAAAATCAGTAGTGATACCCTGAATATATTCGGCAGGAGAAACAGCTCCAGATAAAGTACCACCAATGTATCCACCGGTAATGCTGAGGAACATAGACATAATTACCAATAAAGGAACCATGGTAATCCCCGCAATGATTTTTGGCAGGATAAGATAACCGGGAGAGTTGATTCCCATAATCTCGAGTGCATCAATCTGCTCGCTAACACGCATTGTACCAATTTCAGAGGAAATTGCAGACCCGATTTTACCGGCCAAAACAATAGCGGTAATGGTAGGACTAAGCTCAAGAATACTTGAATCTCTGTTTACAGAACCGATAATGGTTTTAGGGATAAAGTCGCTAACCAACTGGAAGGCAATTTGTAATGTCATTACTGCTCCTATGAAAGTAGAAATAATGGCAATCAGCCCCAGGGAACCTACCCCTACAAAATCCATTTGTTTAAAGATGGCCTTCAAGTATATTTTAAACTTTTCGGGCTTTCTAAATACCGCTTTCAATAAAAGTAGGTACCTGCCAAAATTGGTGAAATTCATTCAATGAAAAATTAGCTATAGTATTTGTGCAATATTATTACAAAGAAACAATAAAAAGTTGAAATCGTTGTAATCCCTTTTTCTAACCAATCTTTGGCTATTAATGTTTTGCCATGCGGTGCTTTTTTGTATTATTGTGCTAAATAAAGATGTTTAAACAATGAATGCAATTATTACCGGCGCGACTAAAGGTATTGGAAGGGCCATTGCAATAAAGCTGGCACAGAGTGGATATGACTTAGCAGTGTGTTCAAGAAAAAAGACTGAACTGGATAGTTTTGCAGAAGAGTTAAGGCATACAGGTGTTAGGATATTTACTTATCGGGCAGATTGCAGCATTAAAGAAGATGTGTATGCATTTTGTAATGCTGTAAAAAACGAAATGCCCAAAGTTGATGTTTTAGTGAATAATGCGGGTATGTTTTTGCAGGGATCTATACTTGATGAAGCTGATGATCAGCTTGAAAAGCAAATAAATCTGAACCTTAACGCAGCCTATTACCTGTCAAAGTTTTTTGGTAAAATGATGCGCACACAGCAATCAGGCCACATTTTTAACATATGTTCGATAGCCAGTAAACAAAATGCAGAAAATGCAGGTAGCTATAGTGTAACTAAAGCAGCATTGCTAAGTCTTAATAGTGTATTTAGGGAGGAATTATCAAAATACAACGTTAAGGTAACAGCTGTATTGCCAGGTTCAACACTAACATCATCGTGGGAGGGAACAGAAATCCCCGCTGATCGTTTTGTACAACCAGAAGATATTGCGAATACCATATACACCATTTTAAATTTAAGCAGTGGCGTAAATGTTGATGAGATAACTATAAAGCCGATACAGTTTTAAAATATAGGAGGAAATATATTATGGACAAGAGATTATTTAGAAATGAGCATGAGAAAGTAATTGCAGGTGTATCATCTGGAGTTGCGGAGTACATGGAGGTGGATGTGACGATAATCAGATTATTGTTCGTACTCTCAACCATCTTTTTAGTTGGAACAGGGATTTTGGTGTATATCATCATGTGGATTGTCGTACCTGTAAATAACGATCCGACAAAAAGATTTTCAAAATTTAATGAGTTTTATAAAGGACCACAAAATAATCCTTTTAACTCACCAAACGCGTTTTCACAGCCGTATCAAAACCCTGAAACATCAAATCCATCGCAATCGCAAGCATGGACTTCATCTACAGTAAGTGATGCAGGTTTTACAACTGAGCCGAAACAACCTGAATTTAAGCCTTATCAGAAAAGTGATACTGGAAGAACTGTAGGGGGATTGTTTTTACTGGTTATAGGCCTGTATTTTCTGATGAACGAGYTTAATATCATTCCTTTCTGGTTTAGTATAGGCAAGTTATGGCCACTGGTATTTGTTGCAATAGGAGTAAGCTTTATTCTTAAGTCTAAAAGAAAAGATGCCTGGGAAGAATGGAAAAAACAAAATCCTCAKGAAGGACAAACTACTGATCCTGTAAACCCTGCACCTACACCAACAGACATACCAGGAAATTCAAATACTGGCGAAAGCAATATAGACGATAGATTCACCAAAAAAGATATATAAGATGAAACTGGATAGAATAATGTGGGGTATAGTACTGCTTTTTATAGGTGGGGTGCTCCTTTTAGAAAATTTTCATATAATTGATTTTTACTGGCGCAATGTTTGGCGTTTCTGGCCAATATTTTTAATTATCGCAGGTGTAAATATTCTTTTTAACAGAAATAAATCACAGATAGGTGGAATAGTGTCTATCGCAATCCTTGTTGTAACCTTAGGCGTTTTGTTTTACAAAGGTCAGCAAGCTCCTGAGAGTAAAAGATGGGCTGATGTGAACATTGAAGACAGTGTAGATTTTGATAACAACGATACCGAGCACCTGAGTTTCTCTCATCCTTTTACAGATTCTGTTTCTACTAAAACTGTTTTGAATGTTTCTGGAGGTGGAACATCTTTCGACCTGAAAGGATCTACAGACAGTTTAATTACTGCAGATGTAGAAAAAAGAGGAGGAACCTTTTCATTACAAACAGAAAAAACTGATAGTATAACTACAGTGAACTTTAAAATGAAAGGCAACTCGAAATGGAATATGGGTGACGGTGGAAACGATGTTAAAATGAAATTAAACATTAAACCTACCTGGGAAATCCATATGAACATGGGGGCCGGAGAAGTGAATTTTGACCTTTCACAATACAAGGTGCGCGCTTTCAACTTTGATGGTGGTGCCGCTGCGCTTGATATTAAGATCGGAGAATTGCTGCCTATTACAGATGTAAATGTAAAAACTGGTGTAGCAGATGTTAAAATTAAGATCCCATCAAATTCAGGATGTAGAATCAAAACCAAAACCGGACTTTCATCAAAAGATTTTACAGGTTTTACCAAATTAGAAGATGGCACCTACGAAACTCCGAATTATAAAGCTTCAGCTAAAAAGATATTTATCAATTTAGATGGAGGATTGAGTAGCTTTGAGGTAAATCGTTATTAATCGATTTATCGCGCTTAAATTGCGACAAGCTAACTCTTAGAATGGAAAGTAAGAACGAAATTGAATATACCGTTGTCATAAACGGAAAGCCGGAAGGCCCATATCAATTAGAACAATTAAAGTCACTAAATATCCTTCCGGGAACTTTTATCAGGAAGCCTGGGATGGACGATTATAAAGAAGCTCACGAGTTGCAAGAACTACGTGAGCTTCTTGGTTTTACCTTTCAGAAAACAGCCCCTCAATACTTCGCTTCCTTTGATCAGCGTTTGCTGGCCTCCGTTATAGATTATTTTTTCTTAACACTGGGCTATGTGCTGCTGGTATTAATCAGTTTCATCTTTGTAGAAGAAAAAACGCAGCGGATAATGGTCTCACTGGCAGGATTGCCCCTCATTTCTATTGCTAAATTTATTTATAGCAGCATTGCCGAAGCATCTGATAAGCAAGCAACCATTGGTAAGCGGTTAATTAATATTAAAGTTACAGATCTGGGTGGAAACAGGATCAGTTTAAATAATGCTTATGGCCGAAATGCTGCTAAAATATTGTCTGTAGCTCCTTTCTTTTTGGGCTACTTGTACAGCTTTCTGAATAAGAAGCAACAGTGCTTTCATGATCTGATAGCGGATACACTGGTTATAAAAGACCGGTTGATCTGACATAACAGTTATAAACATAATCTTTATCTTTGTAGCACATTAGCAAGTCATGGAAAAAGTATTTGATCAGCGCGCGTTACAGAAAGAGTTAAATGGCGGGTATTGTAACAGTTTAACCCAATATTCAAGATTTCTAACCAGAGAGGTTAGTATCGGGGATATTCCTATGGGAGGATTAAATCCAATCCGTATTCAATCTATGACCACAACTGATACCATGGATACCTTGGGTACAGTTGAGCAAACCATTAGAATGGTAAACTCTGGTTGCGAATATGTTCGTATTACTGCCCCAAGTATGAAGGAAGCAGAAAACCTTGCTAACATTAAAAAAGAATTAAGATTCAGGGGTTACAATGTGCCACTGGTTGCCGATATCCACTTTACGCCAAATGCTGCTGAAGCTGCGGCTCGAATCGTAGAAAAAGTAAGGGTAAATCCGGGTAACTATGCAGATAAGAAACGCTTCGAAAACATTGAATATACGCAGCAAGCCTATCAGGCAGAGCTGGAGCGCATATATAAGAAATTTACACCGCTGGTAAAGATCTGTAAAGAATACGGAACAGCAATGCGTATTGGTACTAACCATGGATCGCTGTCAGATCGGATCATGAGCCATTACGGCGATACTCCAAGAGGTATGGTTGAATCGGCAATGGAGTTTATCCGTATGTGCGAGGACCAGAATTATTACAATCTGGTTATCTCTATGAAAGCCAGTAATACACAGATCATGGTTCAGGCATACCGTTTACTGGTAGAGACCATGGTAAAAGAAGGCATGAATTATCCTTTGCACCTTGGTGTAACTGAGGCTGGCGATGGGGAAGACGGCCGTATTAAATCGGCAGTTGGTATTGGAACATTACTTGAAGACGGATTGGGCGATACCATTAGGGTTTCTTTAACCGAGGATCCTGAATTTGAGGCTCCTGTTGCAAAAGCATTGGCTTCAAGATATGAAACCAGGGCACTGTTAAATAATGAAATTATTGCGGGACAAAAATCAGAAAGCATTACTGTAAAAGACCTGCCCTATAATCCTTACGAATACAACCGCAGGCATACAGAACCTGTACAACATATTGGCGATCATCATCACCCTGTAGTGATCATTGATGCATCTAAAGAAAACTTAAAAGACCCTTACTTTTTAACAGCAGTTGGCTATAAATATAGTGCAGGTCTGGATAAATACAACATGGCCGATCAGGCAACCGATATGGTATATCTTGGAGATGCATTGCCTTCATTCTCTTTTCCGGGTAATCTAAAGCAGATTTATAATTATCAAACCTGGCTAAATTTAAAGGATAAGAACAATTGCCATCCCTTACTTTCTTTTGAAGAATACATTGCTGCCGATGTTAAAGATGAGTATTTAAATCTTGTTAGTATAAAAGCAGAAGAGGGTGCCGGTATAGATCTTTCTAAATTGCAGTCAAATGTAGTTTTGGTATTAGAAACTAATGCTGCACATGGTATGGCTATGCAAAGGGAGTTTTTTGTATCCTTAATGAAGCATAATTCGCAAATACCGGTTGTAGTAAAAAGAGCATATTCAGGCATTAGTGCTGATGATCTGATGCTGTATGCGGCTACCGATCTTGGTGCTTTGTTTACTGATGGACTGGGCGACGGTATATGGATCAGTGCTGACGAAACCGTAGGCTTATCACTAATTAATGCCACAAGTTTTGGTATTTTACAGGCAACACGTACCCGCATTTCTAAAACAGAATACATCTCTTGTCCAAGCTGCGGACGAACACTTTTTGATCTTCAGGAAACTACCCAATTGATCCGTTCACGTACCGATCATCTTAAAGGAATCAAAATTGGTATCATGGGTTGCATTGTAAATGGCCCGGGTGAAATGGCTGATGCCGATTATGGCTATGTAGGGACCGGCCCTGATAAAATAACGCTTTATCGCGGAAAAGAAGTGGTCAAGAAAAATGTAAATGCTGCCCGTGCCCTTGATGATCTGATTGAACTGATCAGAGAAGACGGGAACTGGATAGAGGTAAATCAAAACTAAAAGACACTTTATTTCCCAGCAGGTCAATGTTCAGTTTGCTGTCGTTGGCTTTTATATATTCCCTGATCAGCGTTAGGCCCAAACCTATACCTTTCTCATTTTCCGTTCCGTAGGTTGCGCCTCCCGCTTTTGGATTTCGAATATCTTCAACGTCAAATTGCTCTGGATTATTGATGGTATTCCACACGCAGATCTCTACCATATTGCCATGGTTTTTTAGGGCGATTCCAATTTCATTGCCGGTAGGAGTAAACTTTATCGCATTGTCAATCAGGTTTCGTAGAATGAGCTGTACATGGTCCTCATCTGCATAAGCTGAAAAAGAATCCGATAAATTGATGTCTGTCAGGATCCCTTTCTTATGGATCAGCGGCAGATAAACCAAAAGCAATTTTTCTATAAAAGGTTTAAGATCAAATGTAGTGGGTACACTATTTACCACTTCCATTTGTCGTCTTGCCCAATATAAAAGGTTATTTAAAGAACTATTGATCGTTTCAATGTGCTTTTGATTCTCTGTTAACAGCATTTTATAATCTTCGAGAGTTAGCATGTCCATGTCTTTAAGCGCAAAGATGCCTGTCAGACTGTTAAAAGGACTTCTAAGGTCATGTGCAATGATAGAGAATAACTTATTTTTTACAGAATTGGAAAGTTCCAGTTCCGTTATCGTGTCACTGAGTTTTAATGTACGCTCCTTAACAATGTGCTCCAAACGCAGGTTCTGATCGTTTACCAGCATCAGGTTTTCATCTCGTGTATGCTGTTCCCGTTTAATTACTAGATTATAACGATATCCCATTGCAAATGACAGTAATAACAATTCAATTGCTGATCCAATTGGTAAAAGATCAAAAGTATAATCTGTAAAAGGAAGAATCTTCGATAAGGTTAAAATGACAATCAAGATCGCCAGAGCTATGAAGCTCCAGGCAAGAATATAATATTTAGCTGGAGTATGCCCACTTCTGTAAGCAACAAATCCTGAAATCCATAAAATGATAGGAGAAACAAACATCAAGATCTGCGTATAGTTAGCTGCTATTCCCTTGTATCCAAGAATGCTGACAAAAAACAGGATGACACAAAAGAAAATAAGTGCCAAGTAAATCTTTAAAAACTTTGGTGCAGTTACACGGAGATTGAGGAAACGTCTACAAAATAAAATTCCAAAAATAACTGTTACGGACAGGAAGGCATGGGGATAAAGGTTGATGATTTTCCTTATCTCAGAATTAAGAAGGTAAGAATATCCCCTCAAATACAAAGAAACATAAATAAATAGACCAGGCACATACAGACAATAATACAGGTACAATTTGTCTCTCATATTCATGTATAAGAAAATGTTATACACAAATAAAGAAAGCAGAACACCCATAAAAACAATCTCCAGGTAGTCTCTGAAAGTAGGGCCCGCAACTAAAGTGTCAGAGGTAGCCATCTTTAATGGCAGTGGTAGGTAATTGTCAGATTTTACCCTTATAAAAATGTGCTGTACATCGGTTTGGTTGCTGTTTTGAGGTAAGCTGAAGGTATAACGATTCTCTGATTTTACCTTGGTGCTCGAAGGTATTAAAAAGCCTGATTTGAATTGAACCCAGGTTCCGTCAGTGTTATCTGCATAACAATCAATGTATTCAATATTGGGCATGTCTGCAATTAAATAAGCTTTTCCTGTGCTTTGATTAACGTAGTTAATTTTAATCCAAAATGCAGATTTTGTATTTCCGAGGTTTAGTACGTTTGATTCACTGGGTTTAAATTTTCCGGCCTTTTCAAAAGTTTTAACTTCATCAATCGTTAATGATGCATCCTTATCTTCAAAATAAGTTACCTGTTTACCTATATTGCTGTAAGGTGTGTTGTCGTTAAGATAAATCACCTGAGCAATGGCCTGAAATTTAGCAGAAAGTATAAAGGCAATTAAAATAAGAAAACGGCGCATATAAGAGATCGTTTACAATAATTGGTTTGGTCGTTTTTATAACCAAATGTAAGCCAACATTTTTGTTTATAGTATGTTAAGTCTATAAAACTTCTATTTTTTATGTGTAAAATATGTAAATTGGGTTTAAAACGATTTAAATTATGGATACACGTCGCGACTTTTTACAGAAACTTGGACTTTCTTCATTGGTTTTACCATTTATACCGCTTTCGGGATGGTCAGCTTCAAAAACTGATAAATTGTACGATGGACCAGTCTTACGGGTAGCTATTATGGGCCTTGGCGGCTATGGTAGTCGCGTTGCAGAAGCAATGCAATCCTGCGTTAAAGCAAAACTGGTAGGTGTAATTAGTGGAACACCATCTAAAATCAAAGACTGGCAAGCCAAATATGGTATTCCGGAAAAGAACTGTTATAACTATGAGAACTTTGATCAGATAAAAAACAATCCTGATATTGATGCGGTCTATGTTATTACCCCTAATGCGCTTCACCATGATCAGGTTATTCGTGTTGCCAAAGCGGGTAAGCATGCAATTTGCGAAAAGCCAATGGCAATAAGTCCTAAAGAAGGGCAAGAAATGATCGATGCATGTAAAAAAGCAAACGTGAAGTTGCTGGTGGGGTACAGGATGCATTTTGAGCCCAAAACCCTCGAAGTTATCCGAATGAGAAATGCCGGTGAATTTGGAAAGATCATGTTTTTTCAAGGACAATGTGGCTTTAAAATAGGCGATCCAAAACAATGGCGATTGAATAAACAGCTTGCAGGTGGGGGAGCAATGATGGATATAGGTATTTACGCCATCAACGGCTCCAGATATATGGTAGGCGAGGAACCTACATGGGTAACCGCACAAGAAAGAAAAACAAATACTGAAATATTTAAAGAAGGGGTTGATGAAACCATTCAATTCCAGATGGGATTTCCGGGTGGGGCGGTAGCCTCTTACCTGTCGACATATAATATGAACTATCTTGATCGGTTTTATCTTGTCGGAGAGAAAGGTTTTGCCGAGATGCAGCCTTCAACCGGCTACGGGCCAATAAAAGGGCGTACGCATAAAGGTGAATTAACACAACCCCACGCTACCCACCAAACTGTACAGATGGAAGAAATGGCAGGCATTATTTTAGAAGGCAAAGAGCCAATAGTACCTGTTAACGGAGAAGAAGCGCTAAAAGATTTAAAAATTATTGAAGCCATTTATCTGGCGGCTAAAACAGGTAAAAAGATACCGCTAAAACTGTAGGCTCTTTAAAAAAAGAGTTTACCCCATGATTTTTGATAGTGCAAGATGCTGAAGTAGCATGATTGTTTTTCCATCCTTGATTTCGCCGGTTGCAATCATTTTCATTGCGGTATTAAATGGTAATTCCAGTACTTCTATATCCTCATCTTCTACGCCGCCTCCTATTTCCGTTTTCATATCAGCCGTGTATTCTGCAATAAAGAAATACAGTTTTTCTGTAACGGAACCAGGACTCATATAAACTTCAAATACTTTTTGAACGGAGGACAATACATATCCGGTTTCTTCCTCTGTTTCTCTGCGGATAGCTTCCTCCGGACTGTTTTCGTCAAGTAAACCTGCGCATGTTTCAATCAGCATTCCGGTAACATTGCCATTAACGTATGTGGGGAATCGGAACTGCTTAATCAGAATAACGGTTTGCAGTGATCGGTTGTAAAGAAGGATTGTAGCCCCGTTTCCACGATCATAAGTTTCCCTGCTTAGCGTTTCCTGTATCCCTTTTTTAGACAAGAAGTTGAATGTTGTTTTCTTTAAAACATACCAGTCGTCTGATAAAATTTCCTCTTTGATTATATTTATTGTACTATTCATGATCAATTATGATTAATAATGATTATTTTTGATCAAATGTAGGCTATTTATATGAGTTTTCAGGAAAGAAAGAAAAAGATTTTAATGATACTTGATGAATTTGAGGCTTTATCTGTAATGGAGATCTCTCGGAAATTATCAATATCTCCTGCTACGGTCAGAAGAGATTTGCAAGATCTTTCTGAAGAGGGGCTCCTGCAGCGAACGCATGGAGGCGCCATGAAGCTAGATAATCTGCCCTTCGTGGCATTCCATAAAAAGCAAACTGCTAATACAGAAAGCAAGCAGGAAATAGGAAAATTAGCTGCCGCTCAGGTGGTAGATGGGGATACAATATTTATGGATTGCGGAAGTACGGTGTTTGCTATGTGTGCTCATTTAAAGAAGCTTAATAAGCTAAAGGTTATTACCAATTCTTTGCCAATAGTAGCAGAATTAATAGATACACCTGGTATTGGTATTAACCTGATAGGGGGTGAGCTGGATAAAGAACGCAGGGCAGTGCACGGGGATATGGCGGTTCAGCACATCGATACTTATCACGTTTCTAAAGCTTTTGTAGGTGTCGACGGCATATCACTACAAAATGGTTTAACAGCACATAGCGAAAAGGAAGCCCAAATAACAAAAGCTTTTCTAAAGAATGCGGAACAGGTTTATTTACTTACCGATTCCTCAAAAATTGGGAAAGATGCTTATGTTAAATTTGGAACTCTGAAATCGATACACTTTTTAATTACAGATGCTCAGCTAACGGGCCCTTTGAAAAAGAAAATCGAACAAGAAGGAGTGAGGGTGCTGCAGTAGTTTACCGGTAATACTTCTTTCTAAACCAAAAAGCAACATTTACCAGGGCAATAAGTGCAGGGACCTCAACCAGTGGGCCAATAACACCTGCAAATGCTTGCCCCGAGTTGATGCCGAAAACGCCAATTGCAACAGCTATTGCCAGTTCAAAATTATTGCCTGTAGCAGTAAATGCAATTGCTGTGTTTTTAGAATAATCAGCGCCAAAATATTTGCCCATAAGGAAGCTGAAGATAAACATGATCACAAAATAGATGACCAATGGTATTGCTATTCGTATTACATCCATAGGAATTTTTATGATCAGATTGCCCTTTAAACTGAACATGATCACAATTGTGAATAATAAGGCGATTAGTGTAACAGGTGAAATTAACGGTACAAATTTGGTTTGAAACCAGGTTTCTCCTTTAAGTTTTATTAATGTATAACGGCTGATGATACCCAATGCAAACGGTATCCCAAGATAAATCGCCACACTCTCGGCAATCTGGCCTATCGTGATATTTACTTCTAATCCTTTTAATCCAAATAAAGGAGGTAAAACGGTAATAAAAATATACGCAAATACGCTGTATAATAAGACCTGAAAAATACTGTTCAGGGCAATCAGGCCAGCTGCATATTCTCTATCGCCTTCTGCAAGCTCATTCCAGACAACTACCATTGCAATGCATCTGGCCAGGCCAATCAAAATTAAGCCTACCATGTATTCAGGGTAGTCGTGCAAAAAAACAATGGCTAAAATAAACATGAGTACAGGGCCTATAATCCAGTTTAGTACTAAAGACAGAGAGAGCACCTTCGTGTCCTTAAATACCCTGCCCATATTTTCATACTTAACTTTGGCTAGTGGAGGGTACATCATCAGAATCAACCCTATTGCCAGTGGAATATTTGTTGTTCCGCTGGAAAAGGAATTGATAATGGTAGCGGAAGATGGAACCAGATACCCGATTCCAATACCAACAGCCATAGCAAGAAATATCCATAAAGTAAGGTAACGATCAAGAAAGCCTAATTTTTTCCTTTCCATTAAATATTCTTTTCTATAAAATTCTGACAGTACTGTTTAATCATCTCCCTTACTCCTCTGAATTGTGTTTTAACCTCCTCGTCTGTTCCTGTTGCTTTAGCTGGATCTGGAAAGTTGTAATGGAATTTTTGTGCATTTGTAGGGAAATACGGGCAGCTTTCCTTAGCGTTATCACACACAGTGATTACATAATCAAAATCAACATCCATGTACTCATTGATGTTGTTTGAAGTATGTGATGAGATGTCAATCCCATCTTCTTTCATCGTTTCAATGGCTTTCGGATTTACGCCATGTGTTTCTATCCCGGCACTGTAAATTTCAGCATTATTCTTTGCAAAGAATCTTAAATAGCCTTCGGCAATTTGACTGCGGCAACTGTTGCCGGTGCATAATACAAGTATATTTTTCATATTTTAACTAGCAGCAACCGCCACCTGGGGTGCAAGTAACTGTTTCTGTTGAGCCGCAACTTTCTCCTCTATTAATGGCTTTGCATTGTGTAAAATCAGCGCTTAGGTTTACAATAAAGTTCCCATTGTCAATAATAAATTCTCCGGGATACATCTGGCGAGTATCAAATTGAGAGTTCCCAAATTCTATTTTTACCACGGCCAGTGGATTTAATGGCAGGCTTTTCTCGACAAGCTTAACAATTGACAGTGCTTTGCTCACCGACATTGCTCTTTCATTATCCTTGGCAGATGGTTCCCACAGCTGAACTATAATTTCTGTCCACGAGTTCATAACCCCACCGCAATCTACCGATACAATGGGTGCCTGTTTAATTTCCGTGATGTGATATGAAGCATCTACCCATTTGTCCTCAGCATATTGAAATTGTAAAGTAAGTTCAGGATTGTCCTGTAGCTTACTTTTAAATGTTTGCCAGTTGATTAATTCCGTTGTATTCATGATAATTTGTTTAATTGTTTAATTGCAATATTACGATGTATTAGGTCAAATTTTTTTAACAGCAGTTTGTCTTTAATTCATAAGTAGAAAAGAATGCTGAGAGTTGTTGTTGAAGTTCATTCCATACCGTTGGATTGATGCAGTAACAAACACTTACACCTTCAATTGTACCCTGTATAATGCCTGCATTTTTCAGTTCTTTTAAATGTTGCGAAATGGTGGCTTGTGCAAGCCCAAGTTCTTCAACCAGGTCTCCACAGATGCAGGCATTTGCTTTAATGATCTGCTGTAGAATAGCAATGCGTGCAGGGTGGGCCATTGCTTTCAGCATCACCGCCAGGCGGTTTTGTTCTTCAGTAAATATTTCTGTTTTTGTAAGTCCCATAATTATACATCGCAATATTACGATATATAGTTGTAATGACAAATTTATTTTTAAAAAAAATTGCATTGTCCTAATGTCTTTGGAGATTAGTTTGGTGTTCTGCGGCCAGCTATTTTACTTTTGCTGGCTCGGGGCTTGTTCGAGACTTGTTCACACTTTCC
>NZ_JBFTNT010000040.1:0-27500 GCF_056397585.1 Pedobacter sp. 05L430
CTGTTTATACATATTTAGGAGGTTATACTGCATATCACCAGCAAGGGGATAAATCGATTGGTAAGGAAAGGCCTCCTGCGGTAGCATAGTGCCAACAAAAAAGTCATCATCAACTCCGTTTTCTGTTTTAAAAGCACTTAAAAACTCCTTTGTAATTGATATCGACAAAACTTTCACCATTTCATCAGATTCAACAGCACTTGTATAGTCAGTATCAGGTGCCAATAGCATAAAATTATCCGGAAAAAGCATAATCTCCTTTCTTCTAAACTTGAAGTACTGCTGCCCACTTAAAACCGCCTTAATTGTAAAATGCTCTTCCTTCTTTTGCCAGCTGTTACTTGACATACTTCTAATATCAATTGAATTTTTATTGGCAAACTCTTTATGTATTTTCATCCTTGTTACAGTATTTTTTTCTCATAAATACGCTCTTCCAGCAAAGTGAATACGTTACCATAAGGGTCTATAAATTCAGCTTCCAAACCTTTGTCATTGTAATCAGGCACTTTTGCAAATACAACACCATTTGCTTTTAACTGCAAATAATCTTTAATACAATCTGTTGTGTTTAATACCAGATTCATGCCCTTGACAACCTGTTCCGATTCGATGAGAATGATCCCCATACCAATTGCCACATTACAAAATGCCACATGGTTTTGCATTAAATCAATAATGGGATAGGCTTGTTCAAAACCAAGTACATCTCGATAGAATACACTTCCTTCTTCTAATTTGCTTACATAAATAAAAACGTATTTAACACTCAATTCCATTTTATGATCTATTTAAACAACTACGTTCTTTAAGCAACGAAGTATTTTATTAGATGAAATTACTGCCTTCGATAAAAAAAGAATAGGAATAGAGATATGTGCTATTGGAAAACAGACCAAAGACAAAAAGATAGTCATAAAAGACATCTGTCATCAAAAGCCAGCCATTATTAGGTAAAACCATGTTGTACATCTATAGAATAGTATGATATATCTACAGAAAGACATGAGCCTTAAGGCAATTAAATGCAACTACTGCTTATAAGTTTTATCAGAATGAAAAATTGAGATAATTAAGCCGAACAGACCCGCGGATAAAAAGCAGCCACGCAGCACAATTGCGTTTATCCATTCTGATTGGAGTGAGCTCCAAGAGTTGCTTCCAATTGGATAGTTTTTAAAGGCAGTATTGATCGGGATATTGATTTGAACAGCAATGATCAAATCGACGACAATAGTTATCAAGGCAATTGTAGTGGCCAGAAATGCAAAACTTTTATAGCGCGCCCTCATAAAAACTAAAGATCCGATACCAAAAATCAAAGACATAGCATATAAAGACATGAGCCTTGAGCCGATGACTCCATCTAATAGGTTACGCTGTTCAGCAAACGTAGCTGTGTTCACCTGTTGAAGTGCTGTGGCATTGCCTAGCATATAAAAAATGCCTTGAGAACTCAGCACAGTTACCAAGATTAAAAATACTGACCGAAAGATTGTTAAAATCATAACCTATAGATTTAAATGAAACACTGTTTATTAATAGATAAAAGGATAAATGCTATTGCTCCAAATCCATCGTCAATACCCAAATAGTTTGCTGGGCATATCCGATGATTTTGACCTTAGACGAACAGCGGATCCCTAAAAATTACCAGCTACCACTGCCAAAGCTACCATTAGTGGATAGCCAAAAATATTTCAAAAACACTATTTAATTTTGTTTTACGACTTAGCTGAAAAAAGTCTATTTATGCTGACCTGAAGGGGGGGGGACAGATTGATCTGCAAGCTCAATTAGAAATTGTCAATTCCATGGTAACAATAAATACGTCCTCGATATTGGTGATCTTAAATTTATGACGTTTAGGATATAGTATGTTGAGTCTTTTTTTGATATTTGGTAAACCGATATTGCCATATTTTGCGGTGCTCTTCTCATTTTCCATTTCTAATGGTTTGTTATTCGAAATTTTAAATACAAATGTGTTTCCCTTTATATAAGCCTCCATATTAATCCAGGCTTCATTAATAAGCTTTTCCACGCCATGCTTAAATGCATTTTCAACCAAAGGCAAGATAAGCAATGGAGCAATTTGTATATCCCCAAAATCCTGTTTCACATCCATATTCACCTCCAAGTTTTGAGTATATCTTATTTTTTCAAGCGAAATATAAGCCGAGATGATATGCATTTCTTTCTTTAAATCTACATTTAGTGTGTTGCACTCATATAGTATATACCGTAAAATACTCGATAATCCCAGCACCACGTCCGGTGCTTCATCGGCCTTGGTTATGGTAAGTGCATAAAGATTATTTAAGGTATTGAATAAAAAATGGGGATGTATCTGAGCTTTCAACAAGCTCAGTTCAATAGCTTGATTTTTATTGCGGTATATTAAATAGATGATTACCGAGCCAAGCAAGAGTAAAACTATAGCAGCAATGCCGTATAAAATGTATTTATTCTTCTTTTGCAGTTCAAAATCCTTGTGAATTAACTGTAGCTTCTGGTCCGATAATGCTTTCTCCTTAATCGTCGTTTGGTATTTGATTTCTGTCTCATGAATAGCTTTTTTCATTACCAAATTATTTACCGAATCAGTCATCAGCTTATGCTGCTTTAGCAGAGATAGTGATTTTCTGTATTCTCCCTTGTGCTCATATATTTCTGAACCCAATAAATAAAACTCCCTTACGTCTTCGGCATCCATTTCTTTAACAGCTTGCTGTAAATTCTTGTCGAAATAGAATTTTGCTTTATCATATTCTCCAAGTTTCAGGTAAGTCTCCATCAAGGCTCCTTCCGTATGCAGCTGGATACTTTTCCCATTTTGGACTTTTGCATATAATGGCTCAATTTTATTCAGATTAACCAAGGCCAGTTCATATTTCTTTTGTCTATAATAGACGTGCCCCAGAAATAAGTAGGTAGTTGCCAGAAAATTCATTTCTTTATTTCTACTAAATATTGGCTCTATTTCACGTAGGTGACGCAGGGCAAGATCCGTTTGGTCATTCAACATTTCATCTATAGAGATGTTGAGCAAACTTCTGGCGATAAGTGTACTGTCCTTAAGCTGTAAAGCCAGCTGATAGCCTTTATTTGAATAAAACAATAACTTTTTAGGTTCTCTGAGTTCAAAAAAAATATTAGCTAGAAAGTAATAATACTCAGCTTGTGATCTTTTAAAACCGTATTTTTCTGCTATGGTAATCGCTTTAATTATATTTTCGGTAGCGAGCTGAAGTTTACCAACTGCTCGTTGCTGTTCTGCCATCGCTTGATAAGCTTCTGCCGATTGGAATTTATTCTTTGTTTGTATACTAATAGCCATTAATCGCTTAGCAAGCTGAAATGCTTCCTGATGCGAACCTCTTCTGTTTAAGAGTTTGCGGTAGAGGTTAAGATAGTTAAAATTATATTGCTGAATTGACGACGTATCTTTAAATACACTTGCTTTCTTAAGCGATATTGCTACTTCATTTAAATCACCGTTTTTTAACTTTTCTTTTGCAAGCTTTAAATATCCAGAAACTATTGCAGTGTCAAGTAAGTTGGGTTTCTGAACAGTAGCCCAAACAGTATTTATACTGAAAACAAGAAAAAATACAAGAAACGTTCTAACTCCCATAGGAAAAAAATGGCACTGGCTCAACACATAAAGATACAATTAATCACAAATATGATCATCATTAAGATCGCGGTGTCAGGCAATGAAAAATTTTAATGCAAAATTGGGGAAGTCAATACATGTACTCTACCAATTATTACAGAAGAGACACTTTCGTAGACAAAAAACACAACTAAGCCTATGAACAACTAAAATATAAAATAGAGATTGGAGTAAAAATAAATTGAACTAACCCATTATCGATTAGTCATAGAAACATAGGCAAATAATTAAACATCAAATTTTCACAAATTCAACCCTTCTATTCTGGGCTTTACCGATTACACTTGTATTTTCAGCTATGGACTGTGCTGGTCATTTTCCATCAGTTTATAATGAAGAACTTTTTATGCTACAATAATCCTCCAAACTTTTTTTTGGTGCTTATGCTCTTCTTGTTGATAAAGCAAAGCTAGCATCCGCATTTCCATATAATCGGTTGTCCCATAATTTGAGCTCCGCATCTGCGCTATTTCGTGGATAAGTTGCATCACTAATATTGAGCAGATAAGATAATTCCAACAAACACATTGCTTTAAGTTATTTAAGCTTGATTAAGCTATTTTCATACGCATTGCTATGTTTTTTGTCTACGAGAATTTATTTTTTAGATGATTTAAAGTCACTTCGGATCAAATAAAAATTCAAACAAAATGAATAATACAAGAAATAAAGTAGCCGTAATTACAGGTGGTAATAGTGGAATTGGTCTAGCACTTGCTGAGAACCTATTAAGGGAAGGTTTCTGTGTGCTCATTACTTCCAGATCTGGAGAGGTAACACTATCACATCCTAAATTATCCGTAGTTAAATTAGACCTCAAGGATGAAGCGTCCATTGCAAACTCAAAAATTATCATTGAAAACTTAGTGTCAAAAATTGATTTACTGATCAATAATGCAGGCATAGCTGACGACATTCACTTGTTGAGACCAACGTTGGATTCTTTTAAAGATACCATAGACACTAACTTAACAGGTACGATTTTCTTTACTGAAGCCCTTTTACCCTTATTAAGTCAGGAGGCAGTTGTTGTAAACATTTCTAGCGAAATGGGTCTTTTTGAACACTTGCAATCAAATGCTTATGCTTATCGTATTTCTAAGTCCGGTCTGAATGTTTATACTAAATTACTTGCGCAGTCATACGAAGGTACAGGAATAAAAGTATTCGCTATACACCCCGGGTGGGTACGAACAAAATTGGGAGGAGCACTAGCACCCGTATTGCCTGATGAAGCAGCAAAAGGTATTATAATGGCTATTAAAAAGGAAAAAGATACAGGTATTTATATCAATGTTTATTCAGGTCAAAGCGTTCGTATCTAGTTCTTGCAAGTCAATTTACTATTGATTTCATTTTTTAAGCTATTCATACCCTATTTCAAGTAGTATGTCTATTGTTTTTACGAGAATGGTATTAGGATGTTAATCTTGCAGTACAAATCTTTTCGGTAATTAAGATAGTTGGGAGTGTGTTTTGTGATGGTTTCTCACGAAACCTGAGCGGGCCTTAAAAGCCCGCTTTATTTTTTATTAAAAATTTATAAACTCACACTTAAGTTGGATTTTTGAGTGTTTTTATTTTTAATTTGTCGATCTCCCCAGTCTTTTAAATAGCCAATAAAAGGTATCAACTCTTCTCCAATACTGGTGAGTGTATATTCAACTTTCGGCGGCACCTCATGAAATACATTACGATTTACCAATTGATCATCTTCAAGCTCTCTTAATGTCTGCGTAAGCATTTTTGTGGTAATATCCGGCAAGCTACGTTTCAACTCACCATATCGCAGAATTTGATACAGATGTAAGTGCCATAAAATTCTTCCTTTATATTTCCCTCCAATCCTTCTAAAAGCATAATCAACAGAACAAGCAGGAGCGCTTTTTATTTTTTTCGCCATAATAATAAAATTTAATATACTGATAATCAACAATAGTATACAAATGGTATGTAGAGTACAAAATAGTACATACTTGACACAAGTATATGTATAATATAGTTTTGCTGCAAATAAATATCAATTCACTTTTAACCTTACTATATGGATAAAAATCAACAGCATAAACGGGCATTTTTAATCTGGCTCGCCATTTACCCATTGATTACGATATTATTCTTTCTTTTAGGAGATTGGCTCGTGCCTTTGCCCTTGGCATTACGAACGCTTATTCTTACACTGATAGCAGTACCCATCGTATTTTATGCCATACTTCCAATTTATAACAGAATTTTCAAGAAATGGCTCAATCCAAATTCGTAACAATTAAATAACCCTTAAAAATGAAAAGAACAGTATTAGTCATTTCGACCACTTGCTTACTTGCCTTAGGCGCGAAAGCTCAACACACCACACAAAAAACAACAAACAATAAAAACAGTACAACTATGACCACAGTAAATAAAAGTACAGCACCTGTACAAACATTTTTTTCCGCATTTGGCAAAGGCGATTTTGAAGGCGTTATCAATTCCTTTAGCGATGACTGTAAAATTACCGCAGTTAGAGACGGTAAACGGGAAGATCAACAAATCTATGGGGCATACAATGGTAAGGATGGTGCAAAGGCATTCCTCACCAATCTTGGCAATGCATTTGACACCAAAGCTTTTTCAGTAGAACACTTAGTTGGTGAAGGAAATATTGCATTTGCAAACGGTAAGTTTACACATGTTGTGAAGGTTACTGGTAAAACATTTACTAGTGATTGGTCTTTAATGTGCGAAATTAAAGATGGTAAAATTTCAACTTATCATTTCTATGAAGACTCAGCTAAATATGTAGAAGCCAGTAAATAAAACAGCTATAAAGCCAAAGTATAATCTAATCCTTTGGCTTTATCAACTAAGCAGGAAACACGAGGCTAGTGAGGAAACCAATTCTATTTGTAAGTTCCTTCTGTTTCCGAAAAGCACATTGAATTATCAGGAAGCAATCTTATTTTTCTTCGAGTGTTGAGCAATAAAAAATGCAGAAACAGAGATCATCCAACCTTTATTGTATTCAAACGCGAAAGTTTCCGATGTCCTCCCAAATGATGCATACAAACGTCATAAGTAAAACAGACTCACCTAACTCTGTCCGATCGGCATACAAGTAAATAATCTGCGTCTTTCTAACTTAAAACACGATCTATACGAAATTTAAAATACAGACATACTCTCATTTATTTATTAAAGTCCGACAATTGCAGTTTGTCTTTTATAAAAGGCTGATGGGAGTCTTTTCAATGGTATTTATCTATACTACTTTATATTCCAACTCATAATCGCTCGATTTGTATAAATAATTCTATCTAATATGAAAATCAATAATTCAGACAATCTTTGTTTATTGTTGCTGTTAATCGTGACCATCAGCCTACCTTCCTGCAAGAAATCACCAAAGAAACCAGACCAAGAAGCTTTTACGGCAGTAAAAACCATAAAAGGCGCTACAATCGGTGATGCTATAAAAAAAACAATAGGTGCCGAGGGTGGTAGCTTTTCGTTACCTGATGGCTCAATTACAATTAATATCCCGGCCGGAGCATTAACTAATAACACCGAATTTTCCATCCAGGAGATAGAAAAGAATCTTGCAATTTCTACWGGTCGTGTGTATCGTTTTCTTCCAGAAAATCTTACTTTCAAGAAACCGGTGGATGTAGTACTTAAATATAGCGACAGTGATACGGATGGCACAACTTCAGATTTCCTTTACTTAGTTTACCAAGATAACCAAGGTTTTTGGCACCCTTTAATAAACTCAACGGTAAACCCTTCCTCAAGAAGCTTAAAGGTAACAACKACGCATTTCAGTGATTGGTCGCTAATCAGGGAAGTACATCTTTCATCCAGCAAAAAAGAGCTGGCCGCAGGGGAGGAATGCACTTTGTCTACCTACATCCATGATTACTCGATGAACGACCTTCTGGGTGAGAACAAACCGGTAAGGTCAAATCAAGTGGTAAGCTGGAAGGTCATCAACGGGGTTGGGAGCATTACCGGGGGCAACAATGCCAGCGTTACCTATAAGGCTCCAGCCTCAATAGATAAAAGTGCTACCGCAATCATAGAACTGACCTTGCAAAATCTGGTAAGCAAGAGTAATCCGTCGCGCCCTGGCAAAAGTGGCATGGTGATTATCCGGAAGGAACTGACGCTCTTACCAAACGAGTTCATCAAGTGGACCGCATCTGGCATTGAGCACAACTCCATCTTTTACTCCGCGGGCGTGTTTAACGGGGAAACCATAATCGCCACCACCTCTACAAGTGGCGGGCTAAGTATACACTTAAATGGGGCAAAGGAAGGAACCTATGACCTTGGCGACATGCAGAAACCCTCAAAGGCCGCAATAACCCTGACCCAGGACAACAAGAATTACATCAGCAGCTATACCGAATGCTCAACTGGCAAGAGGATCTACGCAAACGGCAGCATCACGATAACCAAGTTCGAAGATAAACCAAACGGGATCATCGAAGGCCATTTTAGTGCTACGCCCTATAATTACACCAATTGCACCCAAACCAACCGTAAAACAGAGGGTTCATTCAAGATCCTCAGGGGCAATTAACAGACCCACACACTTTGGTGACTGGGTTTGGGGGCTTAGCTGCTGAACCCTACCAGACCTGCGCCTCGGGACATAAGCTAACGAGAACCAACAAAAACACCATGGCAAAAGACGACACCAGCGGGCAAACCACCGGGACTACCGGCAGTCCTTCAGGCTCACCTCAGAAGCTTCAATCCCACAGGACTGATCCCTGTTGGAATCGGGGCATTATTGATCAACAACGCTAACCCAATAAATTCACATGATATTAGAAGTTGCCATACTTAACATCGTCAAGGGTCAAACCAGGGAATTCGAGCAAGCCTTTGTTGAGGCAGGACAAATCATCTCTACCATGGAAGGCTATCTTTGCCACCAGTTGTTACCCTGCCTCGAGAATGACCATAGATATATCTTGCTGGTGGAATGGAAAACCCTTGAGCACCATACCATTGGTTTTAGGGGATCAACGGGTTACCAAACCTGGAAATCGTTGCTGCATCATTTCTATGAGCCATTCCCTACGGTTGAACACTATATCGCCATGGGGCCAAAAGCAAGTTAAAAGTGATTTCGGCAATACTGCCAGGCCTTACAATGATTATTGCCTTGAACAAAGAGACCCGGCTTATGCTAGTACCTGATAACGCGTCCCGTACCGCTCAGCCTAGCCTCAACATGAGGATTACCAGTATAATAGACATTGCCACTTCCGCTGATCACCGCCTGGAGGTTATCGGTAACACCGTTAATGATGTTACCGTTACCGGAAATATTCAAAAAGGCATTTCTGCCTGAGAGGTTTCCGAACCGCACATCACCCTTGCCCGATATGTTGACGTTGACCCGGTCGACCACCATTTTCCCAGTCAATTCAATCGCACCCGAACCGCTGACATCAGCATGCAAGGAAGATTGATTAGGGAAGATACCATCTATTTCAATCTTGGCACTTCCGCTAAGTGAGACCTTGGCAAGCAAGGGCAAGGTGACATGGATCTCCAGATCATCCCTGCCAAGCCTAAAATCCCCGTAACCCAGGGAAATTTCATTGCCAGACACGACGGCCTGATATCTGGAAACCAAATTCGCAGACCCCTCCAACTCAACTTTGTATTCGGTTCCATAGGTAATGAAAACGGGCGTGGACCCACTGGTATGTACATGGGTGAAAGGAACTTGTTTCCTTACCTCAGTGACCTGCCTACCATCAGCATCGATCCTTTCTTTTTCACATGACGGAAAAAGAAACAAGAGCGGTAAGGCAAGCAACGGAGTAACGATTTTTTTTAAACACATCATACAAGGGTTTTTGGGAAATTGAAGCCGCGGCGGTCGGAAATCACCATCCCACCTCCCCTTAGCTCCAATCGCCCCTATCTATACCAACAACATTAACAACTGATTTCCTGGGCCTGAGGATCCTGGACATCGTAGCAACGTCGATCGGGAAATCATCCCAATCCGACCCTAGCCCAAATGCCTTTGACAAAGTCTAAGCTGCAAACCAAGCCCCAAAGCTACCCGAAAGAAAGGCCCCAAAATATTCCCAGAACACCAATTGGCAATGCGATGGCATAAGCGAGATGAACTATTGCTAAAGAAGGGATTATTCCCTACCAAAATGATCTCCAAGGCATTTCATCGACAAACGCAAAGCGTCTGTTCGTCCTGGAATTACTTACATGTCCCTATATGTCCTATATGGTGAAGAAATAAAGTGTTCTAACTGGCAAGAGCAATAGGCTTGCACCAATGGGGCTTATTTAGAATAACTATGTCAATATTTTGCTCTATGCTATTACCACTGCTTCATCCCTGCTACCCTCCAACACCTCAATCTTATCTTGACCTCACTTGTTATATGGCTTAAAGTAATTTCAAATACAAAAAGGGATCGCCAAATTTGACAACCCCTTGCAGAAACCTGGTGAAATCTTGAACTAATGTTCAGGTAACATGTCTTAAAGCTTCGTTTAACCTAATGTGGTTACTTTGCTTTGTACCTGAAATCTACCTCAATTGGAACTGATTTTATCCAACAATAATTACCCGAAGATGTTTTTTCCCGCATTCGAATAACTCCTTCAATATTTCCGGTAATCAGCCCATTTTTATTTTCAATGACCACAATATCTCCTTTTGTGAATAAATTTCCAGCTGGAATACAGTCTGTGTAAGTAGTAGAAAAATAGTTTCCAAGGAAGTAGGAAAAGCTCACCCATGTACCTTCATTAAAATCATATTTTCCAAAAGTATTTTTGGGCGCATTAATAGAAATTCTGGTAGAGTTATGGCTAGTAAAGGTAACTGACATGCCATCCCCGGGGGCTACATTGATTCCGCCGACACCAAAGGAGTCTGTCGATGTACCATCAACAAGTGCATAACAATAATTTTCAGCCAAGCGGTCTACATAAATTTGCAAATTTTGATCTTGCCATCCATCTACTCCTTTTACTACAGCTTCGATACCTGTAACCCGTTGGTATGGAGGATAGGTAGAAGGGGCTGTGAAAGTTGCCGAAGTAGATTCGCCCCTAGTTACCGTCCCACGATTTTCGGTCCCACCAGTACCATAGAGGCGCCATTCCTTAACTAACTTGGAACTAATTTCTCCCTCTGGAGCCAACATATCATCATCGTCACCAGGATTTCCAGATGGAAGCGTCGGCCAGTGCTTAACCGTTAACGTTGTACTTTCTCCTTTTTCCAATCGTTTTTTTCCTGTTATTTCTATGTAGTAAAGTGGAATGGAAGACCAATCGCTAAAATGTCGCGTATTAGCGGTTATGGTTTCTTCGCTCCGGTTAAGGATGCCATTTTTAACTACATGCCAATATCCATGCTTATCTTGGTAAATGGGACGAATGGTACCAATAGCCATGTGGTTCTCATACTTGAAAGGCATCACAATCTGGACGTCTTTTTGGAATTGTACATCTTCAGGCAAGAAACGATAGGTGTCACTAGAAACACCTCCATTCGGCAACGTTGTTTTTACCTCTTGAACACTAAAATTAATATCCTTATCAACTGCTCCTGGGGGAATTACTAATTTAAGCTGGCTATTCGGTACGGTAAGTGTACCACCAGCCGCCCCAATGGTTTGGCTCACCGCTGTTCCAACTAATTCCGCATGCGGAGTTTTTACTGCACCTGGTATAACCACCTCTGGATCCGGCTCTGGCTCAATGTGAGGTTTCTTTTTGCAGGAGATAATCGCCACGACTAAAACTAGCAAGCATAGGTAGTTCTTTATTTTTTTCATAATACACAAATTTTTATTTTTTACCCCTCTTCGGGATGTAAAAATCATGGTGTTTCGTTAAGTGAGCAAAAGGAATTGCCATACGCAATGAAACTGCCTACCAATAACATTTAATCATCGACTAAAAAACATTTTGGAATAGATATGCTTTGCAACAAAGACTGGAGGTAATTATATATTGAGTTGAGCGAAATAACAACAAAAGCATTTAATTCGTAAAAATCGATTAAAGCCCTTAGGTGAAAGGAATTTGTTTCCTTACCTCAGTGACTTGCCTACCATCGGCATCGATCCTTTCTTTTTCACATGACGGGAAAAGAAACAAGAGCGGTAAGGCAAGCAACGGAGTAATGATTTTTTTTAACCACATCATACAAGGGTTGTTGGGAAATTGAAGCCTCGGTGGTCGGAAATCACTATCCCACGTGCCCTTAGATCCAATCGCCCCGATCAATACCAATGACATTAACTGGTTTCCTGGACCCTAGACAAAGTCCCGCATACAGAACCAATAGCCAAAGCTACCTGAAAGAAAGCTCACAAAACATTCCCAGAACACCAATTGGCAATGCGATGGCGTAAGAGTGGCGAAGTGACGTGTCTATCGCGAACTTCTTTGCACCGTGTCCAAGGTGGATAAATTTAACCATCCATTGGCATATCAACCGCGACCGAAATGACCAGGCGTCCAATCAAATTAGATTAGCTAGTGCGGTCAATAATCGCCATTATAGCCCATCAGATCCTGATGCCCGGATATCCACAAAACCAGGAAAAATCACGAGATTGAATTTTTCGACACAAATTGATGTCGATACACAAAACCATGTATTTACCCATATACATGCATTTCATGCAGATAAAGGATGGGCAGTGCCTCCTTGAAGTTCTGAGCAGCATGATTGATAATCTGAAAGAAAATGGGTTAGAAATAAAGGAGATACTTGCCGATACGGTTTATAGCAGTAAAAACGACCGCTACGCATATCCACAAAAAAAGCCCCAACTTGTGATGGGGCCTGCCAGAGAATGAAAGTTATTTCTTCCGGTACCGAAATTCGGCCCAGATAACAAAGGACTTCTTATAGCAATTACCCGATGGGTCACGAAAGCGTATCTGACCACTCACCTCGCCCGAGACCAAGCCATTCTCTACTCCCGTGACCAGGATCTGACCGTCGGTAAACAAGGCTTCCGATGACCCACATTCGTTATAGGTAGAAGCATAATAATCATGCCCATCAACAAAAGAGGAAACAAAGGCCTTATTCTCGCCAAACGGCTTTACCCCGAACGTCTGGGTCGGTGCCTCTATGTGAAACCTATAGCTGTCCTTGTTCCCATAGAAATTCACGTACATCTTATCGCTGTACCACACATCGGTACGATCGGAATAGAAAAGATACTCATTATTGAAGGTCCAAAGGCAATACTCATCGGGACGTAACTTTACCTTGTATTGCAAAATGACAGGTTGCAGCGGCTTTTCACCAACCCCCTGGAGTTCCACTTCCACGGTTGCAGTCTTGACAACTGTCAATGTCGCAGGAGCGGTGTAGGTCGCCTTGGTCGATTGCCCGCCGGTTACCGTCCCGTATCCAGTCGCACCATAGGCAATCCGCCATTGTTTCACCTTGCTCGCGTCCAGTGGTACATCAGGTGCCAAAAGGTCATCATCCGACACTGATGGCAGAAAGGCGATTTCCAGCTCAGTACTCTGGGATTTATCAAGCGCGTTTTTACCATTGTTCTTGATATAGAGGTTGGCAACCGCCCCCCAATCGCTAAAATGCCTTGTTTTTGCCGTTACCGTTCGGTTATTTTCATCAACCAAGGCCTCCTTTACCATGTGCCAATAGCCCTTTCCATCCTGGTATGCTAAATGAAGCGCTTGCGGGGAGGTATTGGTAAGTGGTTCGTATGGCAGGGTTATTTCCACGTCTTTCTTAAACTGCACATTCTCCGGCAGAAACCGGTAGGCCTTGCCAACGGCCCCATTGGGTAGCGTATTGGTGACTTCACTAACGGTGACCTTCACCTCGCCATCCAACGCGCCTGCAGGGACACTTAGTTTTAGCTTGGTGCCAACGATTGTCAACTGTCCGCCGCCCGGACCTATCGTTTGCTCGGTGGCAAGTCCAACCACCGTACCATGGGCCACCGGCTTGACACCACCAGGCTTTTCTTCCTCAAAGGGAGCCGCAGGCTTCTTCTTGCAGGAAAGGACCATCATACCCAACAAGAGCATAAAGATCAGTTTTGTTGTTTTTTTCATTGTAAATTATCTAATATGGACGCCTAGTTACGCACCAGACTTTGCCACTAACATCCGCAAACCGAAAACAGTTTCGAAGCTCCGTTGATGGATAGCTGCAATTCGTCGACCAATCGCCACTGAACCTGCTTAGACGGCTAAATGATTCTTCTATTTTCAACAGTCTCATTTCGCAATGGCATCATTGGCTGAAGGAAGGCATTTAAATTTGTAGCTCAGCTTTCTATATGCGCTTTATGGCGGCATGTCCCAACCTTCCGTCTTCGAAATTTAGACTTCGAATTGTTTTGATGTGTATTTGCGGATTAAATTAATCAAATCAACATGAATAAATTCTTTCTCTATGGCCTGGCGGCCATTTTCGCGATTAGCGCGTGCAAAAAAACCAAGAAGGACGAACCCGCGACTCCAACTCCCCAAGGACAAAACGAAATCCCAACCGGTCCTGATGGCAAAGGCGGCAGTATTCCAGCCACTTCTGACATTTATTTATTTGGAAAAAATGGTTTACCTAGTTCCAATTACGTATTGTGGACGGCAGATGCCAAGTTTGACAATTTTCTAAATTATGATCTGAGTCCAATGGCTATTGAGGGCCTCTTCATCCAAGGAAATAAGCTTAACGCCAGCAAATCCGTTAACTTTTTCGGTTCTCACATGATCAGCCAGAATAAGTACCGTATCAGTTACTTCAGCAAGGACAAATATTATCACCTGGCCGAGGAGCTTAAGGTACCCATTTCCAACAATTTTACCGAGGCTTTTGTTGCGTATGCTCACTTCCAAAAAAATCTTTACATGCTCGCAGAATCCTTTGGTGCTTCAACGATGCAATATTACTATAGGATTAGTGAAAAAGGAGAATTCTCGGTCCATGAGCTTACACCCAACATAGACTATAACTTAATAGCCGGAAGTAACAATGGTGCTGTACTTGCGAAAGCCGAGCCCCGGCTGCTCTGGACCGAGCTTGACATTTACCGGGATAAGAACAAGATCAATAATTTCAAACTAGAAAAAAATGGATACAGTTTTATTAGTTTATTGGATATGCAACTTATAAATGACCAGACGCTTTTCTTCAACAGTTCCGCAAGAAGGGATTCGGACGAATCAATCCAATATTTATTCATCACCATCAATCTTCAGACTAAGGTGACTAGGATTTATACGACCAGTCATATTCCGGCCAATTCAACTGTTGGAAGTGTCTTTGTAAGCCAAGGGAAGCCTTATATCCCGGTAACTGCGAACGCTACGGGAGAATGTTTTTATATTTCTCTTGCTTTAAGCGAAGCAGGCACACCTACTGTTGACAAAGTGCAATTGGAGACAGTAGCTGGAACCACCTTTCATGCTGATCAGGTTTTTATCGAAGGAAACGACGTGTATGTGATGGGCGGTGAAGGTGACCTGCCATGCTATTGGAAAAACAAGAAGCTGGTGAGACTGAAACACAATGGTGTAGGCTCTGGATATGCCTCTGACATCAGGAAATAGATCCCTCAATTATAACCGAGACAGCTTCCGTCTCATCGATGGGAGCTGTCTTGGTTGGTATTCATCAATAGTAATACTGGATGTTCGCCGTATTCTTACCAGCCGAAGTACTGGGCTCAAAATCTATAGTCATTTGCGCGGTGTATGGACTGGTAGAGTCTAACACTCTCAAAGTCAAGGGAACCCTTGTTCCCCCAGTTAAATACGTTGCAGTGACCACATATCGTCCGATAGGGATGTCTAGCAACCTTCCGTATGAGATCGTTTGTGATTCACCACTTTTTCTAGTTAATGCTTGTCCGTTTGAACCATCAATTAAATTACCTACCGGCGTCAACTTGAATTCAATATTGTGTTCATCTAATATATACCGGCCCGGATGATTATAAATATACACGCTACCTCCGTAGAATCCTTCCATTTCCGTCGGTTTGGGGCCGGATAACTTCCATTGAAAGTTGACTACTGCACCCTTATTGCTGAAGGATTCATTATTATCAGGATCAAGCGGAAGTTCATAGTTTTTACCGTTAAATAYCTTCTTAACGTATGCAGAGGCGTGAAAAGTACCCACATTCGGCAGTTTGATTTTATAGTTACCATTAGCGTCGGAAGTACCAGCCGCGTATGTATGATTGCCAACTAGTGTATTTTCAACAATGACTTCAATCCCCGCCATGGGGCCGCCCTTGGAATCCTTCACTTTGCCAGTAGCGTAACCATCTGATGGCCCAGCTGCTGAACTTTTTTTACATCCATATCCGGTAAGGACAACGACTGCAATACTGGTTTGAATAGCAAGGACTATCGCCTGCCTGAATAAGCCTTTTGCGGCTGCTGATTTTTGTTTCATATAATATTTAATTTAATTGCTTAGAAAGTAGCTGCTGGTTGTTAAATTTGAAATCAGCAAACCCCAATCCTGGAAGTTTGCTGATACGATTATTAGCTAACCTATAATCCTTCTGATCAAAGTGATTATCGATTTACTTGAACGCGACCTCTCACGTTAAAGATCTTAATACAAACATTTTTGAGATGCTGGGCCGCACCTTTTTGACTATTGCGATATCTTGATGAACTCCACTCGTCTGTTTTGCATCCTGCCGGTGAGGGTATTATTTTCCGCAATGGGCTGAACAGCACCTTTGCCTTGGGTTTGCAGCAAGGATGCCTCAACTCCATATTCCTCTATTAAACTTTTTTTTACCGCCTCCGCACGTTTTTTTGACAAGACTAGATTGTCAGCATCATTCCCCTGATTATCAGTATGTCCAATGATGGTGAATTTCACGTTGCCATTTTCTTTGAGCGCAGCGGCGATTTCCCGCATTAAGCCAGTTGACTCAGGTTTAATTTGATCGGAGTTAGAATCGAAGAGAATTCCACTGGTACTGTACCTGCCTTCACTGAGCAACTTAGTACGGGTATCAGCTAAACCTGCCGCAACTCTGAAATTTGTATAATAAAATGCCGGGCTTCCCTCTTTGGTTTTAGCGCCCCATACCAACAACTGGTTAAAATTATGGGGACTTGCGACAGCGATCGGCAGGTCAAAAATCTTATCGGCATTCATCCACAGCCTGAGCCTTTCTTTTTGTACTGCTATGGCCACGTGAACTACATTTCTGTAGTTCGTCTGGAAACCAGGAAGCTTCACTTTTTCACTCTGCAGCTTCACTAGCGCGTTTTGGCGGGAATCGAGGGTAACTATGGCATTGTCGGCATGCAGACCAGCAGAAAACTTTAACATATTTTTAATGGTATAAGCGTTGTAACCTACTTTGGTTGCTTTATTCCCCCGATCAAAGAGCTCAAAGCCCAGAGCTGGCCGCACATAGCGGGTCGCCGGATCTATATCCATAAATACATCAAATTCATAGGTGAAATTTTCGGGGAACTTGAAAGTCGGCGAAAGTAGCGCTCCGGAACTCATCTTAACCCATTTTCCGGCGAAACCTTCCAGGGTAACCACCTCTCCGCTACCATTGGTAAACCACTTAAGAGGAAACTCACCAATTTGATCTTGCTCAAAGTTTTCTGTAAAGAGAATCGAGGCCCCCGGAACAAAATCATATTTAGAATAGGATTTTACCTCGCGGGTACTGCCACTTGCAGGCTCTTCTGTTTGTTTGAGCGAAGAAGAGGTTGATGTACTTTCCTCTTGTTTTTTTTCTTCCATTGCTTTTTCAGCCTTTTGCGTACTTTTTTTTATAATCAGATCTGTTGCAGCCGCTTCCGCCTTTTTCTGCAGTTTTTTTAGAAAACCCTGACTAAAGCAAGGGCTTGTTAGGCCGATGGCCATTAGTACTAATAAGTGATGTTTCTTAATCATAGCTGTTAAATAAACCCCCTTGGCTAAACGCTTCGAATATGCCCTGCCATGGGGAGGTAAACGATGAATGCAAAAATCCATACTTATCTATTGGCCCTCAACCATAATCGACCAACGTCCTGATATAGTAGACATAAGGCAGCCTAACATCGCCGCATGGGTGTTAAAATTATCAACGTTACCGCTGCATTAATAGCAGCAGGATGATCGCGGACTATTATTGCTTTACCAGCGGCAGAAAGAACCTTCCATCCAAATTAATGTGCGTGTTTCTAGGCTGAACCGGATCTTCTTTATCCGGATCCCAACTGGAAACGATAGTATGAGAAAAAGTACCGCCCAGCATTTTTGTTTCTTTTTTATAACTAAGCTCTATCGTACCTACGGTATTGCCAGGTAAGAAATCAGCAGTGGAACCGGAGGCGCGCCGATATTGATAATTCACATAGTAGGCGGGTGACGAAGAGATTCTGACAGGATAAAGACCCGTATAACCGGGCTTTAGCGCTGCTGCAGGGATTACTATAGTGATGTTATCTCTTCCAGCGGGATAGGCGGTCTTTAGCGCTACCGATAAGCTGCCATCTGTCAGAATATTTGCGGCAGCTGTAATTGCGGTGGTTGAGTACTTTGTACTTACCGTATTCCCACCCCCAGGGTAGTAGAACGTTCTTGCAAATGACGCACGAGAGGCCATCAGGTCGGCACCTTCTGGTTTATCCCGCCTCTTTTTGCAGCTAAAAAAAACGCAAATCAGAGCAACAGGAAGCATCGTTGTAATGGTTTTCATAATTATACAGTTAAAATCCTGTTGTGAAACCTATGGTCTGTTAAAGCATAAAGTTGCCAAGAGGAAGGAAGGTCTAAAATGTTTGTCGACATACAACCAAATACCTAAGATCAGTAACGCAATTATAGCGTTAGACCGCTTCATAAATCGGAGACAATGGAATTCTGAGAAAAAGAGGCTCGCCAAACGGAAAACGAAAAATCCAACGATAAAGCCTGTGTCGCATACTGTGTTCCTTATTTGAACCAGGAACTGATCGCCGCATCTGCGCTGCCAGCCACGCTGTTTCCAATTCCGTCCATACCCTTAGGCCCTCCTGTAAAACCCGAATTGATGCCAAAACTAGCTTCAAATCCTTTTTCAATCGTTGTGGCTGCTCCCTCCCCTTTAACGCCGCTTGAGGCAGAGATGACCACATTTGCACCAGTACGAATACCGGCGTCGGCAAAGGAATTGTTCTTATCAAAACTGATAAAGAAGGCTTCGTAAGCTTCAGCCTTAATACCGCCCCGAATCCCAATTTGGCTCCCCTTTACATCGCCGATACCCCCGCCAGCTTCCAAGAAGGCAATCAGGCTTAAAGTCGACTCTCCTGTTTCAAAGTTCTTCTTGAAGTTGAACTTGACAAATTCCGGCGCTTTGATTGTCCAGCTCAACTCCTTACAGTTTGCTTTCAGCGATGCTATTCCAAGTTCCATATTTAGGTTGACCGGGCAGGCATATTCAAAATCGGCGAGTCTACTTTTCTGTCTTGGCTGGCGATCAAGATTGCCACAGGCCGGCTCGACCACGGGATAACCCACTACTTTTTTGATCTCTTTAAGGTATTGAATCGCGGCACTGTAGTACTGAAAGTTGGAAAGGTACTCATTCACACCTGTCAGGTATTGCCATTTGGAATTGAAATGGAATCTTTCCCTGGCCGCTTGGAGTTGCACTTTGTCAAAGCCATCTGCTGCAAGTGCGCAGCTTTCAAGATAGACGCCAATCCGCTCGTCCTTTTCCTGGCAACTTTGTCTGCTAAGCTTTTCTATCATAAGACAGCCAGCACCTTTGCCTTCACGGCATTCGTAACCGGACATCATCTGGATAAATTTTTCCTGGATTTTCTGCAGGTCCTGATCTAATGCTTTTTTTTCCTGTGCGATGGTCCACCGGTATGACTGCTCCGCCTGCTGCATTTTCTGCAAAAGCTCTCGCTGGATATACCTGTTAGGCAGTACGCGGGTGGCTTTAATAACGATTGGGGACATTAATGGAGTCGGGCTTTGGCCGGTGGCCAGTGTATGGGTATAAGCATCTCGCACGGTCTTTTGCAGTTCCGAATTCCCCAGTTTAGAGGCCTTGCCGGCAAGTACGCCCAGTTCGGAGATCATGTTGTCAATCTGGTCTGAAAACTCCAACTGCTGGACTTTGACTTGTTCTGCGTCGTTAACACTGGTTTGATGCGCCGGCTTTTTGAATTTATAGAGATTAAAATAATCGGGAATGTGTTTTGCTCTGGCTAGGAAATCATAAGCGTCGCCGCTTTTATCATACTGACTAATCAAATCCATGGCTTCGGTAGTTAACTCGCTTTGAACCGAAGCCTTAGCCAGCTCCAATGCCTTGGCGGTATTACCATTGGATTTGGCGATGCGTGCGGCAGTATTGTTTGCCTGGGCATGCCTGGGATTCTCCTTGAGGCATTTGGCGAAGTAGAACATGGCGCTGTCTTTTAGCCCAACTCCGGCAAAAGATTGTCCCATATTGTTAAGCACCATCGGGTTGTTTGGGTTTCGCAACACCAGTCCTCTTAAAATGGGTATTGCCTGAGCAGGTGCACCAGCAGTGATGAGCATGCCACTCAGATTGTTGAGATTCAAATCATGGTTTACATCTTTTAATGCTACTTTCATTGCCAGCAGAAGTCCAGACGCTGTACCACCATTATAAAACGCATAAATGGAAAGTTCTGCCATTTTGGATAGCGTGTCTGCCGCCAGAACAATAGCGGTATCCACAGCCGCAAGATCTGCTGCTGACATTCGGGATATCGCTTTACTTTCCAGGTTAACGATGTAGTCATTGAGCTTTTTTCCGGCCAACGGATTTTTCGGCAGGTCGCCAATGTACAATCTGGGGAAATCATTGGCTGGTCTGGCCTTTTGAAATGCTCCCTTTGTGCCTGTTCTGTTTACACCCAGCTGACTGGCAAGCCCTGCAAGTACTGCAGGATCAATCTTACCTCCGGAACCTGCTTTCTTTTTCATTTCCGCAATCATCTTTTGGATTTGAGAGGCATTTGGTTGTTTTTTTTGCTGGGCCATGCCGGTGCTGCTTAAACATTGCAGGCTGATCAGCAAAGTTACAAGGACTTTGTTTCCTCGAATACGGCCAAACGGCCAGATCTCTGCTGACAGGTTGCTAATACTGGACAACCAAAATTCTCCAATGGTTCTGTATATAATTTTTATAATCAATGAGTACATAGGGTTTCTTTACGTTAAAAGTTCACAGCTACCTTATCCGATGTCATGCGCCCGGGTAGTTTCACGGTAAGTGCGCTCAGTCGTTTTTGGCAATCTGATTTATAGTTTTTTCCAATTGGAAGCGCCTTGCCAAGGATTTTTATTGAAAATGAATGATAACATAATTGTCAATCTTAATATGCCGGGACAATACTGCGGCTCCAAAGATCAGCCTCGACAGAAAAAGTGTAAAATATCGTAGACAAAAGTAACTACGTTGTCGCCGAAATGCCGTTTTTAACATTTAAACAACCTCTTCTTAACATTAATGCTTTGCCTGTGCTGACTTTCCCTAACGGAAGCCTCGGAAACCATGTTGCAATTCTTCCGGGATGATCTGTCGCCTAACTGGCCCATAGTTTCTGTCTGATTTGCCGGCCTGGCATTGAAGACTACTTTTTTAAATAGGTGTTTGGGAGTTTGATGTTTAAGTGTTGTTAAAGGGCTCCATTGAGTTGTATGTCGATGAAAACATGTTCCATTTCGACAGCCATATTAGCGTGTGAGCCGCATCTCTACTTTTGAGCATGAAAAATTATTTTATCATCGCCTTACTGCTGATCTGTTCTTATTCACGGGAAATCGTATCGGCGCAAAGTACCATTCCAGACTTTAAGGCAGTCTGGGCTGCAGGACAGCAAATTTCATTGAAGTCCTATACCTGGTCCGAGCAGGGTACGACCGAACAATATAATCAAACCAGTAGTACATGGGCAAGGTACAAGGCGGGCATTCTTCCAGAGCTGTTTCGCGAAGATATCGGGAGCATTGATGATGGCAATGCCCTAATACAAGTTGGGAAAGCCACTTATACCTTTAAAAAATATAAGCAGGCATATAGCGGCTGGCCGATTGTGCATTTCGAAGACCTGGTATTTATAAAAATGTCTATCCAATCCTTCGACAGTGTCAAATCCGACTTTAAAAAAATAGGAATTGACCTCGCTAAGGGAAGGCAGCAAGTTTGGAATGGCAGGACAACTTTAATTTTTGGTGCAAGTCATCCCTTGGATGAAGATACAGATCAGGTATGGTATGATGCCATTGAAAAGTATCCGGTGAGGTGGCGATACGACAGCAGATCAGGTCCGGTGGACATACAATATTCCGGTTACAAAAAAATTGATGGTGTCTGGTTCCCGGCTCAAAGAAAGGAATATGTGAACAAGAAATTGCACCAGGTAGTTCAATATGAAAGGGTGCGGTTTAATCTACACTTAGACCCTGAGATTTTTGACCCCGGACAATTTGGGTCTGCACACTGGTTAAATTGATTCTATTCAAATTTTACTTATACCAAATCAAATGAAGATAATTCAATTTATTACAGTGTTGCTCTGCCTCGGTCAGGCAAGCATTGCCCAAAAAATTTTTACCAAGTCCGAGTTAAAAAAAGATTTCTCAATCATTCGTGCCGCGTTGCAGGAGGCGCATCCCGGGCTTTACAGGTACAGAACAAAACAACAGATCACGACCGCCTTTGAGCAAACGGAGAGCCGCCTGAATAAAGATATGACAGAATTGGAATTTTACCGGATAGTGAACCCAATGATTGCCTACCTTGCCGACGGCCATACCAAATTTCACCGTCAAAAAAGGCCAGATGATCATTTTGCCTTTTTTGAACAAGGTTACTTTCCATTGAAATTGCACTTTAGAAAAGATAAAGCTTATATTCTTAAGTCATTTTCAGATCCGTCGTTTCCGTATGCGGGATGCGAACTAAAGTCAATTAACGGGAAAGCCATTAGTGAAATCAAGTCCCTTCTTTTCCAAAATATTTTTTCAGATGCTGATGGAGAAACGTTCAAATATCAGGAGCTGAATCAAACATTTTCGGGTTATTATGCAGAAGTCTTAGGCGACAAAAATGTATTTGATATCCAGTTGATTGATAAGACGGGCAAACCGAAAGGGATATCAGTAAGATCGGCGGCGGCCACTGCTTTTCCCAGGTTCATTCCTCTGGAGCCCATATATTCACTTATCTACCCAAGTGCAAAAGTCGCATTAATGCGTATCCCGGTCTTTCAGGAAAAAGAAGGTTTACAGAAATATGAGGATTTTTTAGCAAGCGCGTTTAAAAATATTAAAGACAAGTCGATCAATTCGCTCATTATTGATCTCCGGGATAATGAAGGCGGCACCGACGCCTTTGGGTTCAAACTCTACGCTTACCTCACAGCTATGCCGTTTAGATATTATGACCGTTTTACGGTGGCGGGAAAACCAGATTACTCATTTTCTGAGTACGCATGGCTTCCGCCGGAGTTAGCCTACCTTAAACAATTTATTGTTAAAAAAGGCAACGAGTATCTATTTACGCAAAAAGAGGGTCTTGGACTGCAAACTCCGCAGCCAAATCCGTATACGGGCAAATTAATCGTATTGGTCAACGGCAGAAGTTTCTCGGTGACCAGCGAATTTGCAGCAATTGTAAAAGATAACCGGCGAGCGATGCTGGTTGGCGAAGAAACTGGCGGCGGGTATACTGGAAATTCAAGCGGCGGCTTTGCAATGGTCACCTTGCCAAATACCAAACTTGGGCTAGACGTTCCCTTGCTTGGCTATTACATGCACTTGAAGAACCCGACTGCAACCGCGAAAGGAGTTCCCGTTGAGCTAAATATAAATCCAACTATACAACAGATTTTAACCGGGGAGGATGTGGTGCTTAGACAGGCGCTTATACTCGCAAAAAGCCTTCCCAAATCCCAATGATGACGCATAAAAGCAGAATAATGAAAGAACAAAGCCTAGATCCGGAAAACTGGCATCAAATGCGCAAACTCGGACATCAGGTAATTGATGATGTGATTGACCTATTGTGTAACATTGGGCACGTGCCCGTATGGAATGAGGTGCCACAGGAAGTCAAAAACACCCTTTCCACGGACCTCCCCCAATTTCCCACTACAGCAAACGATGTATACGTTGAATTTTTACGAACGATACTGCCATACCCAAAAGGAAATATCCATCCAAGATTTTTCGCCTGGGTACAGGGCGGCGGAACCCCACTGGGTGCATTTGCGGACCTACTCGCATCGGCGATGAATCCCAATGTCACGATCGGTGAACATTCGGCAATGTATGTCGACCAGCAAGTAGTGAAATGGTGTAAGCAGCTAATGGGTTTTCCAGAAACATCATCGGGTCTGCTGGTTAGCGGCGGTTCAATGGCTAACATTACTGCACTGACCGTTGCCAGAAATCATAAAGCAGGCTACGATGTAAGAACCAATGGTTTATACGGTTCGCCTGCCGCATTAGTATTATATTGCTCAGTTGAAACCCATAGCTGTGTGTTAAAAGCAGCTGAGATTCTTGGTCTTGGGAAAAATTCCGTTCGCCTGATCGGAGTTGACAAACAGTACCGGATTAAAATAAAAGATCTGGAAAAACAGATTCAAACTGATCTGAAAACCGGATTTAGCCCGTTTTGTGTTGTAGCTACCGTGGGAACGGTCAATACCGGCGCAATAGACCCGCTTAAGTCAATCCGGGATATTTGCAGGACTTATCAGCTTTGGTTTCATATAGATGGTGCTTACGGAGCACCAGCAAAACTGACTGGATCTCACAAACAGAGGCTCAGATACATTGAAGATGCAGACAGTGTCGCTTTTGACTTGCATAAATGGTTTCAAGCACCTTATGAGGCGGGCTGTGTGTTGATCAAAGATCAGGAAGTTCACCGGGCGGCATTTTCATTCACTCCAAAATATTTGATGAACGAAATGGAAGGACTGGCAGGCGGCCTCGATCCCATCACCAATTACGGTTTCGAGCTTTCCAGGGGTTTTAAAGCCCTAAAAGTATGGATGTCTTTTAAAGAACATGGTATTAAAAAAATTACCCGGCAAATTGTCCAAAATCTACGGCAGGCAAAGCACCTAGGGCTGTTGATTACTCGTAATCCGGAGCTTGAACTGATGGCACCGATTAGCCTGAGTATAGTGTGTTACCGGTTCATAAGACAGGGTATAAGCCAATCTGAGGCAAATGCACTCAATCGCGAGTTGCTCATTAAGTTACAGGTGAGCGGAATAGCATCTCCTTCATCCACAATTCTGGGAGGGGCTTACTGCATCAGGGTATGCATATTAAACCACCGAACCAAAACATCTGATATTGAACTGTTGGTTGCACAGTCCATAAAAATTGGCTATTCCATTTCGGAGGCAATCAAATAACTTAACGAGGAATGATTGCAAAAGTAGTGTTGGCCAGATAAAATTAATGTGCAGACTGAAGCTACACCTGAGCCAGTCGTCCAAATGGGGATTATTCCGTATGTGGCCACCTCTTTCGCGGAACGTGGCCTCATATTACGGCCCAAAATGATCAGTTGATTTCGTTGAAAAATGGTCAGTCGGCTTATTTTAAGCCGTTTTTAGCCTCAAGAAAAGCACCATGGGATGATAACTCATTTCGGTCATAAAAATTAATTAGCATGCCTYTAATTGCGTTTCATTGCAAAATTCTGARGCCAATCCATGAAGACTTCTTCAGRTACATAGATTTATCAAAAACTGAGGTCACGATCTCCTCTCAGGTCTCAAAAATAGCCTTTGAAACTATCCGTCATCAGTCACGGCGCTAAAAATAAAAGAGCTCCACTAAAAAATGGATAAGGGTGAATTTTCGGGATTTGAATATATTGGCCTCAAAGACTAAGATTCCTCCGGATATGAAGGGTAGAAGTTCGGGTGCACAGTTTGGCCCGAAATGAAGTGTCTACTATCTGCGAAATATACACGTTGTCATCTATTAGTCGGATATCATGTTCTTTACCGATACTCTTTAAGTATGGAATAAATTGATTTTCATGAAATCTCTTATAGATTTTTGCAGAAATTTCCTTACTGGGGATAGGGTTAACATAATTCATCGAGGCGAACCATAGCTTAAATACATCAGCATACTTGTATTGTTCCGATGCTTTAATTTCCTCCATTATCCGATCTTCTACCTGTTTCTCCCGAAATCTAGGATCTATTCCATTCTTTAAATCAGCTTCTACCCATCCCAGGATTATTTCTGCCTCATACTGTTTAGTTTTTGGATTACGGATTCTATTAAGATCCTTTTTATAGGAATTACCATATTCCTTGGGGTATTCTTTCCCTTCATTTGGATATTGAATCGAATATCTGATACACCACTTTTTTACTGGCTTTCCTTTCTTATCTTTGCTATAAATATAGGGTTCAGAATGTGTGAAGTTTGACATAGTTTTCTTTTTAGTTAACAAAAAAATTGTCCCCGTTTTGTCCCCGTTTTAATAAAAACAACTCTAATATACGAAATAACGATGTCCGACGAGAAAATAATATTTTCAATGGCCGGGGTAAATAAGATTTACCCCCCTCAGAAACAGGTTTTAAAGAACATATACCTTTCCTTTTTTTATGGTGCAAAAATAGGTGTTATTGGTTTAAATGGATCGGGAAAATCATCGGTTTTGAAGATCATTGCTGGTATTGACAAAGCTTTTCAAGGCGAAGTTGTTTTCTCTCCGGGCTACACTGTAGGTTATCTTGCWCAGGAGCCGGAACTAGATGAAAACAAAACAGTTAGAGAGGTTGTTGAAGAGGGCGTAGCTGAAATTACCGCTATCCTTAAAGAATACGAGTCTATTAATGAACAGTTTGGTTTGCCGGAAGTTTACGAAGATGCTGATGCAATGGATAAACTAATGGCCAAACAAGGTGAGCTTCAGGACAAAATTGATGCTGTAAATGCATGGGAGCTGGATAACAAATTAGAACGTGCAATGGATGCGCTTCGCTGCCCAGATCCGGATACAAAAATTTCAGTACTATCGGGTGGAGAAAGAAGACGTGTGGCGATGTGTCGTTTACTACTGCAGGAACCAGATGTTTTATTACTAGATGAACCTACGAATCACCTTGATGCTGAAAGTATTGATTGGTTAGAGCAGTTTTTAAAAGAATACAAAGGAACTGTAATTGCAGTAACCCACGATAGGTATTTCCTTGATAATGTTGCCGGATGGATTCTTGAGTTAGACCGAGGTGAAGGTATTCCATGGAAAGGAAACTATTCATCATGGTTAGATCAAAAGGCTAAACGTTTGGCACAGGAAGAAAAAACGGAGAGCAAACGTCAGAAAACTCTTGAAAGAGAGCTTGAGTGGGTACGTATGGCACCGAAAGCGCGTCATGCTAAATCTAAAGCTCGTCTATCAAACTATGACAAGCTGGCATCAGAGGATTCGAGAGAAAGAGAAGACAAATTGGAATTGTTTATTCCGCCTGGACCAAGATTGGGGAATGTAGTTATTGAGGCAAACAATGTTACCAAAGCTTATGGCGATAAATTGTTATTTGAGAATCTGAGTTTCTCTTTACCACCTGCCGGTATAGTAGGTATTATTGGCCCTAATGGTGCAGGTAAAACAACATTATTCCGCCTAATTACTGAACAGGAAACTCCAGATACCGGGACATTCCGTGTTGGAGAAACTGTTTCACTTGGTTATGTAGATCAGATGCACAATGACCTTGACCCTGCCAAAACGGTATATGAAAATATTACTGATGGCTTAGATAATATCCAATTGGGTAACAA
>NZ_JBFTNT010000041.1:0-27987 GCF_056397585.1 Pedobacter sp. 05L430
TTGGTTTTAAGTATATTAAATGCTGTAAATCAATAAGATATGGCTATTTTTAAAGATCATAATATCACTGTAAAACAACTCTTGGGCTTCATTCCCGAGGCGCTGATCGCAAATTTGTCGCTTACTACCAAGATCGATCATTACGCAAAGGTTTTGCATGGTAATAAGCTGTTTTATTTATTGCTTTATGGGATTTTGGACAATGATAGGCTAAGCCAGCGAAGCCTTGAGGACACATTCAACGATTCTGTATTCAAGATACTTTTCAATCTCGATGAAGATGAAAAAGTGCGCAGGAGTTCTATTTCCGAAAGATTGTCCAGGGTTGATCCCGATTATTTCAGACAGATTTATGAGTTCATTTATGAACAGTTTTCCGGGGTCTATACTTTAACACAAAGAAAGCAGTATAATCTCATCCGTGTAGACAGTACGATAGTGAGTGAAACCGCTGGTAAGCTAAGCGAAGGGATAGTTAATCCCGGCAGCAGCAAGAAAGCGGTCAAATATAGTCTTGCCTTCGATGGGATGCTGCCTGGTCTGGCACAGGTGTTCACCAACCCAAAGTATATTAACGAAGACAATGCATTGCCAGAGGTTGTCATGGCGCATGTAAAAAAAGAACCCGGTCATCAGAATATCTATGTACTGGACAGGGGTCTTCAATCCACCAGGACAATGAAAGCATTCAGTGAGAACCAGGTAACTTTCATCTGCCGCGYAAAAGAGAACAGAAAGTTTGAACTAATCCAATCACTCATTGTCGAAGGACAAGATATGGACATGGGCGAATCTATGCTGCTCAGAGATGGTATTGTCAGGCTTTATACGGGTATACCTATAGCCAACAAACGAGGGAACAAGCATTACAGAGAGGAACTGGTGGAAAGTACTTTTCGCCTGGTCATCGTCAAAAGCAAAGCGCAGGAAGGCAAAGAGTACTGGCTGTTAACTAACGATTTCAGCTTGCCTGCTAAAGAAATTGCCCAGGCCTACCGCAGGCGATGGGACATCGAGGTTTTTTTTCGCTTTCTAAAACARGAACTCAACWCAAGCCACTTAGTTTCCCTTAATAAAAATGGCTTGCAGGTGATGTTATACATGACCCTGATAACGAGCATGCTCGTTCTGATATACAAAAAGGCGAATAAACAAGGCTATAAGACCTCAAAACGAAGGTTCGCAATGGAGGTGAGAGACTTAGCTATAGCCTTGATTGTGGTGCAGTGTGGCGGTGACCCTGGTCTGTTTTTCAAAACATAAAAAATGGCCGGAATTTCTTCCGACCATTCGTGCTTACTTACTTTAGTAACATCAGTTTTCCAGCCATCAATAGCTTTTAAAACCGGTGTAGGTTTTACTGTGATAATGTCATACGGCATGTAATCAATAGTTTCGCCATTGTGCTCATAATGTGTGCAGGCATAAATGGTATCAAAACCATCTAATACGTCAGCCTTCATCATAATTAATTCAGTAACACCATTAAGCATAATTGCATATTTAAGTGCCGGAAGATCTATCCATCCACAACGACGGGCACGACCAGTTGTTGCACCAAATTCATGGCCAACCTGACGTAAAGTCTCTCCAACCTCATCATCCAGTTCAGTAGGGAACGGACCACCACCAACTCTTGTGCAATAAGCTTTGAAAATACCATAAACACTTCCAACTTTATTAGGAGCAATACCTAAACCAGTACAAGCGCCTGCAGTGGTAGTGTTAGAAGAAGTTACAAAAGGATAAGATCCAAAGTCAACGTCTAATAAGGTTCCTTGTGCACCTTCAGCAAGAACAGTTTTCCCTTCTTTTAAATATCCGTTAACAAAGTGCTCACTGTCAACATGAGGAATATTTTTAATGAAGTCAATTGCCTCAAAGAAAGCAGCCTCTTTTTCAGTAAGGTCATATTCAAAATCATAATGAGAAAGTATCTCTTTATGTTTTTCAACCAATTTGTTATAACGCTCTTTAAAGTCAGGAAGAGTAGTATCACCAACTCTCAGTCCGTTACGGCCTGTTTTGTCCATATAAGTTGGGCCAATTCCTTTTAAAGTGGAACCGATTTTATCTTTACCCATTTTTTGCTCATTTGCTGCATCCAGCAATTGGTGAGTAGGTAAAATTAAATGTGCCTTACGTGCAATAACAAGTTTACCTTTTGCAACCGGATCATGACCGGCTTTCTGTAGGTTATCTAATTCTCTTTTTAAAATGATTGGGTMTATAACCACACCATTTCCAATTAGATTCATTGTTTTTTCGTTAAAGATACCTGATGGTATGGTATTCAAAACGAATTTTTTACCATCAAACTCTAAAGTATGTCCGGCGTTCGGACCGCCTTGGAAACGAGCTATCAAATCATATTGTGGACTTAATACATCAACAATTTTACCCTTGCCTTCGTCGCCCCATTGCAGGCCAAGAAGCACGTCTACTTGCGTCATTATTTAAATTTAAAAATGGAAATATAATAATTGAATTTTAACTTGCATGTTTAATAGCGGCATTCTGATTTTCCATTGATGCTTTAGCAGAGCAATCAAAACAAACGCCGTAAAGATTTAAAGAGTGATGCTTGATCTCGAACTTTAACAGTTCGCCAACCATACTCTGGATCTGATGAATACGCGGGTCGCAGAATTCTACAACTTTACCGCAATCAATACAGATGATGTGATCATGTTGATGATAACCGTATGATTTTTCAAACTGAGCCATGTTTTTGCCAAACTGATGTTTGGTAACCAAATCACATGAAACCAATAACTCTAAAGTATTGTATACTGTAGCCCTGCTAACACGGTATTTTTGGTTTTTCATATGGATATAGAGGGTCTCTACATCGAAATGATCATCTCTTGAATAGATTTCTTCTAAGATGGCAAAACGCTCCGGTGTTTTTCTCAGGCTTTTATTTTCGAGATAGGCTTCGAAAATCTTTCTTACCAACTCGCTGTTGTGGTTTGTAGACATAGTTTTTAAACTCCTTTCAAAGGTACCATTTTTTATATAAAACTCTATGATTTTTTAGCAATTTTAGGCGTCAAAGCGAGTAACTCCCGTTACACCTTTCACCCGAAGCAGATTTTCGATCAGGTTGTCTAAGTGCTCCTTATCATTTACAAAGATCATTATTGAACCATCAAAAATACCATTATCGGTATCTACAGTGATAGAACGCATGTTTACCTTAAAATCATTAGAGATAACTTTTGTAATATTGTTAATTAATCCCACATCATCTATTCCAATAATGTGTAAGCCCGTTAAAAATGTAAGCTCTTGTTGTTTGTTCCATTTTGCTTTAACAACCCTATACCCATAGTTAGCCATTAATTGCGCTGCATTAGGGCAATTTGTACGATGGATTTTAATTCCTTCATTTACGGTTACAAATCCAAATACATCATCTCCCGGTATTGGATTACAACATGCAGCCAAAGTATAATCTATTTTTTGCAGGTCTTCTCCAATCAATAAGGTATCAGATTCAGGACMTTTTACCTTGTTGAGCAGGGTTTCAATCTTCTGGTGATCATTTCTATCAGCGCCTCTATTTTCAATCTCCTTCTCGCTTGCAAGGTAATCTTTTAGGTCTTTTACTTCAATTTTGCCATTTGCAACGGCTATAAAAAGCTCCTGGGTTGATGGTAGCTTAAAGAAATAAGTAAGCTTGTTTAAATTATCTGTATTGTAAGTGATTTTTAAAGATTTAAGCTTTCGCTCCAAAGTTTCTTTCCCCAGATCTGCTATCTTTCTTTTTTCCTCTTTTAAAGACGACTTGATTTTAGATTTAGCTTTTGCTGTTACAACAATGTTAAGCCAGTCCTCTTTTGGTGTTTGCTTGCTAGAAGTGATAATTTCTACCTGATCGCCATTTTGCAGCTTATATGAAAGCGGTACAAGCTTATGATTTACCTTAGCTCCAATACATTTTGCACCTACGTCAGTATGTATCTCAAAGGCAAAATCAAGCGCTGTTGCACCTAGCGGTAATTGTAGTAACGCACCTTTTGGAGTAAAAATGAAGATCTCATCAGAGAATAAATTCATCTTAAAGTCGTCGAGAAAATCTAAAGCATTAGCTTCAGGGTTATTTAGCATCTCTCTTACCTTCATGATCCATTGGTCCAGACCATTGTCGTTAGAGGWTTCCTTGTATTTCCAGTGTGCAGCAAATCCTTTTTCGGCAATTTCATTCATTCGCTGTGTACGGATCTGTACTTCTACCCACTGACCTTTAGGCCCCATAACAGTAGTGTGCAACGATTCGTAGCCATTTCCTTTTGGAGAAGAAACCCAGTCGCGCAACCTATCCGGATTAGGGCGATAAAGATCCGTTACAATAGAGTATGCTTTCCAGCAATCCGCTTTTTCATGTTCAGGTGCACTGTCTAATATAATTCTGATGGCAAAAAGATCATACACCTCTTCGAAAGGAATGTTTTTACTTTTCATTTTATTCCATATCGAATGGATAGACTTCGGTCTGCCGTAAATATCAGCTGTTAAACCTTGTTCTGCCAGTATTTCATTTATAGGCTCAACAAACCTTTTAATAAATAAAGTTCGTTCAGCTTTTTTCTCATTTAACTGAGTTGCTATGTATTTATAAGTATCTGGCTCAAGATATTTCATTGAAAGATCTTCCAGTTCAGACTTAATGGCATATAAACCCAGCCTGTGCGCAAGGGGGGCATAGAGGTAAATGGTTTCAGAAGCAATCTTTAATTGTTTTTGCCTTGGCATAAAATCCATAGTCCGCATGTTATGCAGTCTGTCGGCCAGCTTAATTAAAATTACCCTTACATCATCGGCCAGGGTAAGCAACATTTTTCTGAAATTCTCTGCCTGCAAAGAACTATTGTAATCAAATACGCCCGATATTTTGGTTAGCCCATCAATAATTTTTGCTGTTTTCTTTCCAAACTCACGTTCTATATCTTCAAGCGTAATGTCTGTATCTTCTACCACATCATGTAGCAATGCGCATACTATGGAGGTGGTTCCAAGTCCAATTTCTTCTGCTGCAATCTGAGCCACGGCAATAGGGTGGTAAATATATGGCTCTCCAGATTTTCTACGCATGTTTTTGTGGCTTTCCAAAGCCATGTCAAATGCTTTTCTGATTTCCTTTTTATCCCCCCTTTGAAGTGTCGGCTTACAGGCGCGTAAAAGTGCCCTGTATCTTTTTAGGATCTCTTGCTTCTCTGCTTCTAAATCAATCACTAAAGCGTTTTTCATTCGTGTTTCCTTTTTTGGTTGTTATGAATTCTGCCAGCTACAGCCTCCATGTTATTGCTTTACTACTAGTTTTTTGTAATTAACGGTTGAGCTGGTTTGCCCGGTTGATTACGCTCCCTTTTATCAATATAAGTTTTTTATAAAGATGTAACTAATATGAGCAATAATTCTTCCAAATTTAAGTTTGTCATTATTTGACTTGTATTGTATTATTTACGTAAAAAATATGGCTCTTTATCGTTAAAAGATTATATTAGAGTTGAAAATGAAAACTAAAATATAAATTAGCTTTACCTTTATAGGGGTATAAATTTATGAAATTTTATAGGTTATTTATTCTGTTAATTGTCATTATTAGCGGTGCCCAGGTTAGGGCGCAGGTTAATGGCGTTACCATAAAAATGCCTGTACTTGGAAAAAATGATACGATTCGTGTTGCCGGAACTAATGATAATGGGGAGATGATACCATGGATACCTTTACATGAGGTTGTTATATATGGTGTCAGAATATTCAAATCACCGGCCGAGCGTGCTGCCTATAGCAGATTGAGGTATAATGTGATGAAGGTTATGCCTTATGCTCTTTATGCAAAACAACGATATGAGCAACTGGAAAAGGATTTGGCACTAACACAAGAAAAAAGGGAACAGAAAAAGCTTGTTAAACAATGTGACAAAGAAATTAAAGACATGTTTAACAGAGAAATAAAAGAACTTACCATAACCCAGGGTCAAATACTTACCAAACTGATCGATCRTGAACTGGGCAGAACAACCTACGATATTGTGAAAGAAACTAAGGGAGGTTTTACTGCGTTCCTTTACCAATCTGTTGCGAGGGTAGTAGGGCATAATTTGAAAAGTACGTATAACCCGCAAGAAGAGAGAGATATCGAATCCATCATTATTTCTTCAGGGTTTTATCAATAGAACCTATGGCTGATAAATCCAAAAGTATACATCAATTTAAAGCAAAACTGATTAATGGTTCCGACAAAAACCTTTCTGATTATAAAGATAAAGTACTTCTGGTTGTAAATATTGCATCTGCATGCGGTTTTGCGCCTCAGCTAAAAGAATTACAAGATTTAAGAGATGAATATAATGCCCAGGGTTTCGAAGTACTGGGTTTTCCGTCGAACGATTTTGGCAGGCAGGAACCTCTGGATGGAAAAGAAATAGATACCTTTTGCGAGGTTAACTATGGCGTTAAGTTCCCTGTGTTCGATAAAATAATGGTTCGTGGAAGCCATGCACACCCTCTTTTCAAATTTCTGACCCAAAAATCAACCCCGAGATGGAACTTCCACAAGTATTTAATCAATAGAGATGGTGAGGTAGTAGATTATTTTTTCCCATTTACCACACCACTTTCATCCAAAGTAAAAAAGAAAATACAGAAATTGCTTTAAAGCAATCTTTTATAAACTATACACATCATGAAGTTAGATATATTGGTGCTTGCCGTTCATCCAGACGACGCAGAATTGGGATGTTCAGGAACTATAGCCAAACACATTGCCCTAGGTAAAAAAGTAGGAATAGTCGATTTTACCAGAGGAGAGCTCGGCACACGAGGTACAGCAGAAACACGAGATGAAGAAGCCGCTGATTCGGCTAAAATACTTGGTATCCAGGCACGTGAAAACCTAAGATTTAAAGATGGTTTCTTTAAGAATGATGAAGAACATCAACTCGAAGTTGTTAAAATGATCCGCAAGTATCAGCCAGAGATTATCTTAACCAATGCATTGCACGATAGACACCCCGATCATGGCAGGGCCGGAGATCTTGCTAATGATGCGTGCTTTCTGTCGGGATTGCCAAAGATAGCTACCGAGCTTAACGGAGTGCAACAACAGGCATGGCGACCACGATTGCAATTCCAATACATTCAGGATCGTTATATTAAACCAGATATCATTATCGATATTACCCCATATATTGAAACCAAGTTAGCCTCAATAAAGGCATTTAAAACTCAATTCTTCAACCCTGAACTGGACGGACCAGATACCTATATTTCTTCTCCGGATTTTTTTGAAAGTGTAATTGGGCGGGCGCGTGAGTTTGGTAAGTCTATTGGCACAACCTACGCCGAAGGTTTTACCTGTCGTAAACTTTTAGGTGTAAACAGTCTTTTCGATCTTATCTAATCAACATATATTATTGGCCATATTCCAACAAAAACACTTAATTTCTGTTTTATATATAAACAGTTTAATATGGCCAATATATTTTCTTCTCTAAAGAACGCGTATACCCTTTTTAAAAGTGTAGATTTTAAAAAACTTGAAGAGCTTTCTAAAAAGGTAGACTTACCTAAAATTGTAGAATCCGTGTCTAACCTTGATGAAACCCAATTGCAGGGGCTCATGAAGGTGATAGGAACACCTCATAAAAAAAGAGAACTACCTCCTATTGAAGGCGATTTTTACCATCTGGGTGATGAAGCTTTAAAAGATGAAGATAGAGCTCTGCAGTTAAAAGTAAGAGCATTTCTGGAAAAGGAAGTAAAGCCGGTAGTTAATAAATACTGGCTTAAAGCCGAATTTCCTTTTGAGCTTATTCCTAAAATTGCAGAACTAAATATTTGTGGTTTGACTTATCAAGGCTACGGATGTCCCAACAAATCAAACCTTATGGAAGGTATGCTGGCAATGGAAATGGCCAGAGTGGATACCTCTATGTCTACCTTTTTTGGTGTACAGAGCGGGTTGGCCATGGGATCGATATATCTTTTAGGATCCGACGCGCAAAAGCAGCAATGGTTACCAGATATGCAACAGATGAAAATAATTGGAGCATTTGGATTAACTGAGCCGGAAGTGGGTTCTGGTGTTGCAGGCGGGTTAACCACAACAGCTAAGCGACAAGGCAGCAAGTGGATATTGAATGGACAAAAAAAATGGATAGGAAATTCTACCTTTTCAGATGTTACCATAATATGGGCAAGAGATGTAGACGATAATGAGGTAAAAGGTTTCTTGGTTAGAAAAGGTACAAAAGGATTTGCTGTTGAGAAAATGCAGGACAAGATGGCGTTAAGGATTGTACAAAACGGGCTTATAACACTTACCAATTGTGAGGTTGACGAAGAAGATCGTTTACAAAATGCCAATTCATTTAAAGACACCGCAAAGGTATTAAAGATGACCAGGGCAGGAGTGGCATGGCAAGCCGTAGGGTGTGCCAGAGGTGCTTATGAAAGTGCGCTTGCATACACCAGAACAAGAAAGCAATTTGGTAAGCCTATTGCATCCTACCAATTGATACAAAACCACCTTGTAGAAATGCTCTCCAATCTTACGGCAATGCAGACACTCTGTTTCCGGTTGTCTCAATTACAGGATCAGAACCTCCTTACAGATGAGCATGCATCATTAGCCAAAGTTTTCTGTTCAATGCGCACACGCGATGTGGTAAGCAGAGCACGTGAAGTTATGGGAGGTAACGGTATTTTACTGGAATACGATGTAGCCCGCTTTGTAGCTGATGCAGAAGCTATTTATTCTTACGAAGGAACCAAGGAGATCAACACCCTTATTGTGGGACGTGCTATAACCGGTTTTTCAGCGTTTGTGTAATCACTTAAAAGGAGCCTTTTCGATACTTGTATTGCCCATGGCAGTTTTTTCATAAAGGGCAATACAATATTTATTAAAACTGGTGTCGAAATTTACTTTACCTGCATATAATTTGCCTGGCACTGGTGTGCCCTCCAAAAAATAATAGACTTTAGTATTTCCTCCTTTATGATGAGGTTTAAAGTTGCCATAGGTTATCATTTCATTCCAAACCGAGTCTTTTACGGTAACAGCAAATACATACTGTATAGGGCCTGTATTGTTGTCGTTCCTATAGTGTGCAATTTCCTTGAATTCGCCTTTTAATCCATCTATTCCAGGTTGGGTAAACGTACCTTTTAACATCCAACCCACTAAAACCAAAACAATAACGCCCAGCAGGATGTTGAAATATTTTCTCTGCATTATAACGCTGGTAGAATGGTTTCCATGATAGCTAAACCTTCGTCAATATGTTTTTTCTCCATACATAACGCAGGTCTGAATCTGATGGTCTGATTTCCGCAGCCTAAAAACATTACATTATGCTGCATTCCTTTTTTGATAAACTCATCGCGCATGTTTTTGTTTGGAAAGTCGAAAGCACAAAGTAAACCCTTACCTCGCACATTGGTTACTTTATCATGCTTTCCGGCTAGTGTTTGCAGGCCTTCTTTTAAATATTGGCCAACAACTGCAGCGTTATCACATAAGTTATCTTCAGCAATAATTTGAAGGATCTGCGAGGAGCGAACCATATCTACTAAATTGCCACCCCAGGTTGAGTTAATTCTGGAAGGTACTTTAAATACATTACTATCTATCTGATCAACTTTGTTTCCTACCAGAATTCCACATACCTGCATCTTTTTACCAAATGCAATAATATCCGGACGGGCTTTTTCACTATAATGCTGATGGCACCAAAATTTACCTGTAAGGCCAACTCCGGTCTGCACCTCGTCGTAGATCAGGAATGCATCATTTTCATCTGCCAATGCTTTTAACTGTATTAAAAATTCTTCGCGTAAATGGTTATCTCCACCTTCAGATTGAATTGGCTCAACAATAATTGCACAGATGTCGTCTTTATTATTGGCAAAAGCTTGTTTTATCTGAGCAATAGATGTTTCTTCTGTTTCAACAGCCGTACTTAAGTTATTGCCCTCCAATGGGAATTTTACTACCGGAACAGATACTCTTGGCCAATCGAACTTAGCAAACCATTTGGTTTTATCAGGAAGCGTATTGGTTAAACTTAAAGTATAACCGGTTCTGCCATGAAAAGCTTTTTCGAAATGAAGTACTTTAAAACCCCTTTCTTCTTTATATCCTTTAGCAAAATTCTTTTGAACCTTCCAGTCCATAGCTACCTTAAGGGCATTTTCAACCGCGAGTCCGCCTCCTGCAATAAAAAAAGCATGAGGTAAATAGGAAGGGATACCAATTTTTGCAAAGGTATCTACAAACTGAGCGTATTGTTGCGTGTATACATCAGAATTAGAAGGATTKGCTAGTGCCGCCTGCAGAAGGTTTTTTTTGAAAGCCTCATCGTTTACCATTTTGGGATGGTTGTAGCCTAGAGGAACAGACGCAAAACAAGTAAAAAAATCGAGCAGAGAACGATTATACTTCGAATCATAAATATAAGCCCCCTGGCTTTTTTCCATATCGTAGGTAAGGTCAAAACCATCTGCTAAAATGTGTTTGCTTAAAGTTTCATTTACCTGGTCTGGAGCTACAGTTAGTTGATACATAATTTCTATGTTTTGATATGTATCAAATGTAATAAAAACCCCCAAATTAACAAATGCGGGCACTATTTGAACCCTTAGAACTAAAAACTAGGTTTAAACAGTTTAAAGTATGTTTTTGAAATAGAATCTATTTCGGTCTAACAAGTGTTAATAAATAAACTTGTCTTTCATACCCCAGATTCCCAGTAAACCACCGGTATGGATGGCAATTATTTTCTCTTCTTTTTTAAAGTATTTATTGCTGATGAGGTCATCAATAGCGAAGAACATTTTTGAGGTATATACCGGGTCAATAAGCATCCCCTCATCAGCTACAAAATTTTTAATATACTCAATCAAAGCAGGAGGGGTTTTGGCATATCCACCAAAATGATAATCCGTATGCATAACCAGTTGTTCAATATTCCCGGTATGTTTATAAATCTCATCCGCAATAAAGTCGCCGCCTTTTAAAACGGGCACTACGTGAAGTTGGGTTTTTAACTTACGCTGATGAATTCCTTTTAACAGACCTGCAGCAGTGGTTCCTGTTCCTGCAGCACAAAATAGGTGATCTACCTCTTGAGGCAATTCAGCAATAACCTCTGCACAGCCCCTAACCGCTTCCGTGCCGGCCCCGCCCTCGTCAACAAAATAGACATCGGGATCCGTTCCAAAATGAGAATCAAATAGTAAACGTTTGTTTCTGTAACTGTCTCTGTCGGTAAAAATTAAATTCATACCAAACAGCTTGCAAAGCAATAGCATTTCATTGCTTACCACTTCGCCACGCACAAAGGCTGTACTTTTTAGATCAGCCCTCGCACAAGCAGCTGCCGTTGCCACGAGGTGATTAGAAAAAGCTCCACCAAAGGTAACAATGTGATTTTTATTACTTTTCTGTACATCTTTTAAGATGTATTTTAGCTTACGCCATTTATTCCCAGAAATATAAGGATCAATTAAATCATCTCTTTTCACCAAGACCTGGTTTCTCGCAGTGTGCTTTAATTGATGTATAGGGCTATAAATATTTGTAAACATTGTACAAATATAAATAGCCTTTTATTAAACAGTGTTAATTAATGCTTGAAGTAGATTTTTTTAATCAAATAAGGAAAGAAGTTAAGAATTACTTTTATGTTCTCAGTAAAATTTTTCATAGTAAAATTATTTAGTCTGGATCATGCACTTCTCAAATAATAGGCCAATTTCTTTTCTAAATATGTTGTTGCTAAAGATTAGTTTTGCAAAACGAAATCACTAAAACCCCGAAATATTAAAATTGAGGGATAATGCAGGAGCATTTAATGATTAATTAATAGAAATAAAACACAATTTTAATGGAAAACAACAATAGCGGGGTAGAATTAGAGGAGCAGGATCTGTATGAACATTTGAACATTGTTGTTGATAAAGGACAGTCTTTATTGCGCATTGATAAGTTTTTAATGTATAGGGTAGAAAATGCTTCCCGTAACCGCATTCAAAACGCAATAGATGCCGGAAATGTTCTTGTTAATCAAAAAACAGTAAAACCAAGTTATAAGGTTAAGCCGGCAGATGAAATATCTGTTGTATTTCCACATCCTCCAAGAGACACAGAAGTTTATCCGGAAGATATTCCATTAGATATTGTTTATGAGGATGCTGATCTTTTAGTAGTAAATAAACCAGCCGGAATGGTGGTTCACCCCGGATATAATAACTATACAGGTACATTGGTAAATGCGCTTGCCTTTCATTTTGAGCAATTGCCACAATTACCAGGTAATGAGGGTAGGCCCGGTTTGGTGCACCGTATTGATAAAGATACATCAGGTTTATTACTTATTAGTAAGAACGAAATCACTATGACCAAACTTGCCAAGCAGTTTTTTGATCATAGCATTACCCGTAAATACGTTGCTTTAGCCTGGGGCGATATAGAGCAGGATGGTACTGTAACGGGTTATATTGGCCGTAGTGCTAAGAATAGAATAGTGATGGATGTTTATGATGATGAAGAAAAAGGTAAGTGGTCTGTAACACATTATACCGTTCTGGAACGTTTAGGATATGTAACATTAATTAGTTGTCAACTTGAAACGGGAAGAACACATCAAATCAGGGCACACATGCAGCATATAGGGCACCCATTATTTAATGATGCAAACTATGGGGGGGATAAGATATTAAAAGGCACTACCTTTAATAAATACAAGCAGTTTGTGCAAAACAGCTTTAATATTTTACCGCGTCAGGCTTTACATGCGCAAACTTTAGGTTTTATTCATCCAACTACTAAAAAGTATATGGAATTTGAAGCACCTTTGCCACCCGATTTCGATACAGCTTTAAATAAATGGAGAAACTATATTGTAGAGCCTCAATAAATGCAGCAAGAGTACATTTTACATAACGACGAATTTATATTAAAAAATCAACCTATTATTACTGCTGATAACCGCAGTTTCAGGTATGGCGATGGTCTTTTTGAATCCATGAGAATGAGTAACGGCAAACTCAAGTTTGCCGAATTACATGCCGATAGGTTAAGGGCAGGGATGAAAGCCCTTAAAATGGAAGGAGCAACCTTGTTCGATGAATATTTTCTGAAACAAAAAACAAATGAGCTTTGTAAAAAGAACAAGCTTAAAGATAATGTAAGGTTCCGATTGTCTGTTTACAGGGCAGGCGATGGGTTGTATACGCCAAACAGCAACAAATCGGGATATGTATTGGAGGCATCAGCATTAACCGAAAGCACATACGAACTCAATAAAAAAGGATTAATTGTAGACGTATTTGATGAACTTACTAAGCCTGTTGACAAGCTCTCAAATTATAAAACATGTAATTCTTTGGTTTATGTAATGGCTGGGTTGTATAAAAAACAATATAACCTGGACGAAGCCTTTATCTTGAATCAAAATGGATTTTTATGTGAAAGCATCAGTTCTAATATTTTTGTGGTTTACGATAAACAGATTTATACACCGGCTTTAACAGAAGGTTGTATTGCAGGAGTAATGAGAAATGTGGTAATGAATATTGCCAAAACCAACGAAATTCCTGTAATACAAGCACAAATAAACCCAGAAGTGTTGAAAGAAGCTGAAGAAGTTTTTATTACGAATGCTTTAGGTGGTATTCGTTGGGTAATGGGCTATGGCCGTAAACGCTATTTTAACGAAGTGACTAAGTTGCTGAGYGACAAACTAAATGCACTTTAATTATAGACTGTAGTTGACAGGGCCTTGCTAGGGCCTTGATGGGGCTAAAGGCCCTAGCAAGGTTTATTCAACCCACGCTAAAACCCTACCTGTCAGGATAATTGTCTAATATTTTTAATAGTTTTTTGGATTCCTCCGGATAATCATTATTTGAATTTACCCGTTCTGAAGGGTCTTCTGCCAGATTGAATAATTCTATTCCGCTTTCTTTAGTTCTTCTAAGTTTCCAATCTCCCACGCGGGCTACTTCCGGAACACCGTAATGGACGTAGTAAATCGGCTGATGCTGGAACGAAGCATTTTTTTTAGTAAATAATGGAGCTACTGATTGCCCATCAATTTTAAGACCATCGGGCAGTTTAGTGCCACTCCATTCGGCCAGGGTAGGTAATAAATCAACACTGCTAAAAAGTTGTTTCTGAACCTGCGCTTGGGTGTGCCCTTTCCAGTATAAAATGAATGGAACCCTTGTGCCACCTTCATAAGTAGTGGCCTTACTGCCTCGAAATACTCCGGCAAACCCGGCATGGTTCTGTCGGGTTTTACCATCTCCAGCCATCCTTTCAGGATAGTTAGTCCAGGGTCCATTATCGCTCGTAAAAATAAAAATAGTATTGTCGGCTAAGCCCTGTTGCTCTAATGTTTTCCAGATTTGGTTTAAACCCCTATCCATTTCGTTTATAACGTAACCAAGTTCCCCGCCATGTGTTAAGTCGCTGTTTTTCTTGTGGGCAGCAAAATATACAGGCAAATGAGGCATGTTGTAGGCAAGATATAAAAAGAAAGGCTCTCCCTTTTTTTGTTTTTTAATGTACTTTATAGCTTCATTGTTGTATAGTGATGTCAACGAGCTATCGGCAGGTTGATAAACTTCGGGTTTATAGTTCCGGTATAGTTTGATGGTAGTATCGGTTTGCACATATGGGCTGCGGTAATCGTGGCTATATAGCAATCCGTAATAATTATCAAAACCTTGTTCCATTGGCAGGTTAGCCTTTTTATCGCCCAAATGCCATTTACCAATCATGTTGGTTTTATACCCGCCTGTTTTTAAAATTTCGGCCATTGTAAGCTCTGAGGCAGGTAAACCCTGATTGGAACCAGGCCCTAAAGGTGCAGGGATATTGTATCTGGTAGGGTATCGACCGGTAAGAAAGGCCGCACGTGATGGCGAACAGGTTGGAGATACCAGTGCAAAATTGGTTGCTTTAACTCCTTTGGCAGCCATCTGATCTAAAAAAGGAGTTTCAATAACCGGATTACCATAGCAGCTTAAATCAGCGTAGCCCATATCATCTGTTAATACAAAAACAATATTGGGTTTTTGCTGAGCGGATATATTTTGAAATGATGCAAGGGTAAAACTTGCGATACTAAACAAGGTTTTTAATAGTGTTGATTTTCGCATAATAAAACTAACTATATGGATGCTGATTAAACAGGTAGGTAATGTAATAAAATACATCCATTATCAAATACTTGTATACAGAAAAAGCCAACCATATGGTCAGCTTTTTCCGTGTTTAAACCTTGCTCTTTACAGCTTAATCAGCATGTAAAGTATCTTTATGTTCTTCTGGTTTATAAGAAGCCTGCAATTCTGCAAGTTTCTTTTTACCATAAGCTAGCTTAGTAATTAGCACAAATAACACAGGAACAATAAATATGGCAAGGATGGTTGCCGAAAGCATACCGGCAGCAACTGTCCAGCCGATGGTCATCCTTGAGACTGCACCTGCACCATGAGAAATAATCAATGGAATAACTCCTAATATAAAGGCCAGAGATGTCATGATAATTGGACGTAAACGAAGCTTTACTGCTTCAATTGTAGCCGCAATTAACTCCATACCCCAATCCACACGTTCTTTCGCAAATTCGACAATCAGGATCGCATTTTTTGCAGAAAGACCTATCAGCGTAATCAAACCAACCTGTGCATATATGTTATTGTCGAGTTTTGGCAAAAATGTAAGTGCCAGAATAGCTCCAAACAAACCAAGTGGCACCGCCAGAAGGATAGAGAATGGAACAGACCAGCTTTCATATAGTGAGGCGAGTAGCAGGAATACGAAAACAATAATCAGTGCAAAGATTAATGTGGTACTGTTACCCGCTTCCTTTTCCTCTAAACTCAAACCAGAGAAATTATAGGAATAATTTGCCGGTAGGGTTTGTGCTGCCACTTCCTCCATTGCCGTAAGGGCATCGCCAGAACTAAAGCCGGGTTTAGCAGCTCCGGTTACCTCAATAGATCTGAATAAGTTAAAGTGGTTAATAATGGAAGCTTTCTCTACTATGTTGTAGCTTACTATAGAGCTTAAGGGAACAGAGACTCCCGATGAATTTTTAACATACAGACCATTCAGGCTCTCAATACCTTTTCTGAAATTGGTGTCGGCTTGGGTAACAACGCGGAAATTTCGTCCATACTTAGTAAAGTCGTTTACGTAGCTACTTCCAAGATATGCGGAAATAGTGCTATAGACGGTGCCTATTGAAACACCCATTTTCTTAGCCTGGTCACGATCAACATGGACCTGATAATTTGGAGTTCTGGCGTTAAATAGGGTATAGGCCATCGCAATTTCCGGTCTCTGATTGGCAGCTGCAAGAAATTTCCCTACGTTGGCTTCAAATTGTTTTATATCGCCGGTTTGTTTTTCCTGGATCTGCAACGAGAAACCACCACTAATACCCAATCCTGGAATGGGAGGTGGCGCGACAACTATTACACTACCGTCTTTGTCGCCTTTAAACTCCTGCGAAATGTTGGCAATCGTGGTAGCTACATCACCCGGCCTGTCATCCCAGTCTTTTAACTGTACAAAGAATGTGGCAGCGTTAGATTTGAATGATCTGTTAAGGATGTTGATACCCCCAATTGATGTAACATTTTTTACCTCCGGGTATTTTTTCAGTATGGTCTCGGTAACTCTTTTGATTAATGCATCAGTACGCACTGCAGAGGCTCCCTCTGGCAAAGTAACACCCATCAAAAATACTCCAGCATCTTCATTGGGAATAAATCCAGATGGCTTCTTAGCAAATAGCCCAATGGTTCCAACATACAGACAGATCAGAATTATCACCATTAAAGGAGCCTTTTTTAAGGCCCATTTTACACCGTTTGAGTATTTGCTGGTTACATTGGCAAACCAAATGTTAAACTTAAAGAAGAACTTGTTTAATCCCCTTGAATCTTTGTTCAGGTTCATTGGGGTCAGCAGCAATGAACATAATGCAGGTGTTAATGATAACGCGATAAATGCCGAGATCAATACCGAAACTGCAATGGTGATGGCAAATTGCTGATACAACTGACCAACCATGCCGGGTATAAATCCTACCGGAATAAATACAGCTGCAAGTATTAATGCTATGGCAATTACTGGTGCAGTGATGTCTTTCATCGCCCTGCGTGTTGCATCGGGTGCCGAAAGTCCGTCGTGATCCATATAATGTTGCACCGCTTCTACCACCACAATGGCATCATCCACCACAATACCGATGGCCAGTACGAAACCAAACATGGTAAGTACGTTAATAGAAAATCCAAAAAGGGTAAAGAAGATAAAAGTACCTATTATGGAAACGGGAATCGCCAGAATTGGGATCAGTGTTGCTCTCCAGCTTTGAAGGAAGAAAAACACAACCAGCGTTACCAGTATTAATGCTTCTACAAGGGTGTGAACCACCTCGTTGATGGAAACCTTTACAATAGATACTGTTTCATAAGCTACAACATAATCCAAATCCTTAGGGAAAGATTTTTTTAGCTCCAGCATGGCTTTATCTATTCCATCAGCTGKTTGCACAGCATTACCACCTGGAGTTTGGTTGATGGCCATCATAGAGGACACCTTACCGTTTATCTTTGAATTGGTTGAATAAGCAAACTCTCCAAGCTCTACTCTGGCTACATCTCTTAGATAAACTGCAGAACCATCGGCGCCCGATTTCACTACAATGTCTCTAAACTGTTCTTCAGTACTTAGGTCACCATCAAGAATTACCGAGAATTCGAAAGTTTGGTTGCTGTTTTGAGGAGGGCCACCTACCGTACCACCTGGAATTCTTGAGTTTTGCTCTGCAATTGCAGCCGAAACATCAGCAGGAGTTAAGTTCAATCTTGCAAGTTTATTGGCGTCAAGCCAGATCCTCATACTAAAAGGCTGACCAAATGCCTGCACATCTCCAACACCTTTAATCCTTAATAAAGCATCTTTTACGTATAAGTTTACATAGTTCGAAATGAATTTCTGATCGTAAGTGCCATTAGGGGAGTAAAGTCCAAGCACCATCAAAATATCGTTGTTTGCTTTTTTAGTGGTCACTCCTAAACGTCTTACCGCTTCGGGCAAAGCCGGTTCTGCAATGCCTACCCTGTTTTGAACATCGAGGGCGGCAACGTCTATGTTTGTACCCACATCAAAAGTAACGGTTATAGCCGAACGGCCGTCGGATGTACTATTCGATGACATGTATTTCATGCCCGGAGTACCATTGATCTGGCTTTCTATTGGCGTAGTTACAGTTTGCTCTACAGTTTGCGCATCTGCACCGGTGTAGGTGCCACTTACAGTAACCGTTGGGGGTGCTATATTCGGGTATTGACTGATCGGTAATGTGGTAATCACAATTGTACCAACCAGAACAATCAAAAGGGAAATCACAATCGCTGTGATGGGTCGCTTTATAAATACTTCTGATATCATATCTCTGAATTCTTTAAATCTATTTTTTAACTGCGCCTGCTGCTGGTTGTGCTCCAGGGGCTGCATCAGCCGGAGCGGTTGTAACTACAGCACCTGGACGTACATTTTGTACACCATCTACCACAACTACTTCCCCTTGTTTTAGACCGCTTTTTACCACTACATTTTTGTCAAACTGTTTTCCCAGTTGGACAATGCGGGCTTCGGCTTTGCTGCTATCACCTACAACAAAAACATTAAATTCGCCCAGTTGCTCTATAACAGATTTGTATGGAATTACCAGTTGATGTTCTGATGCTTTATTTAAAGCTTTTAGATTTACAGTCATACCCGCAAAGAGTTTACCTTCTGCGTTTGGATAACTGATCCTTACTTTGATGGTTCCTGTTTGAGGGTCAACCGCACGATCGATAGCGGTTATGTGGCCTTGACCGGTATAAATACTACCATCCTGCAATTGAATGTTGAAAAGAGAATCTTTTACTGCTGCAGTGTTTTTTTGTAAACGTAAAAAACGAGGAATCTCGGCCTGGTTAACAGCAATGTCTACCGCTATAGGATTGTTGCTCGAAACCGTATTTAATAAAGTTGTACCAGGTGTTGCTAATGCGCCCAATTTAACCTGAGAGATCCCTATTGTTCCGTTTAACGGCGATACGATGATCGAGCGTTGTAAGTCATTAGTAGCAGAAGATAATTGTGCCTGTGCCGCAGCAACTTGCGATTCTGCATTTGCCAGATCGGTTAGTGCATAATCAACACGTTGCTTTGCTACTGCATCTTGCTCTGCAAGTCGGGTATAGCGATCAGCATCTTTTTTTGCTTTATCACGATTTGCTTTGGCAACAGCAAGATTTGCCTTAGCCGTATTGTTTGCTGCAATATATTTTGTGCGGTCAATTTCATAGAGTTTCTGACCCTTGGATACTTTCTGACCATCCTTTACATAGATGGCGGTAATGTAACCGCCAACCTGTGGGCGTAGTTCCACTTCGTTTAAAGCAACCACTACCCCAGGGTAAGAATCTGTAGTGATTACTTCCTGATCTGATACAGTGTAAGTGGTTACGGGTGTAGCGGGAGGAGGACCTTGCTGTTGTCCGGCATTTTTATCGCCACCGCAAGAGGCTAATGTAACTGTTCCAAGTATTACGATGCCTAGTTTTATGTAGTTAGTAGTATTCATTTGAGTTCTTATTAAATTACGTTAATTTACGATGATTGTTCCTAATGCTTGCTGTACGTCTAGTTTCGAAGAAAGCAGGCTGTATAATGAGTTTAAATAATTAAGCTGTGCAGCGCGCAGATCTGTTTCTGAGGTCATCAGATCCAGATAAGTTTTAATCCCCTCATCGTATTGAAGTTTAATGGTATTGTACACCTGTCTGGAGATATCAACGTTTGACCTTGCTGTTTTCCAATCGTTCAGATTTGCTTTATAAGTAGCCATTGCTTGCTCATATTGTGTATTGATCTGGTTTTTAGTGTTCAATAGATCAAGGTCAATTCTTTTTTCCTGCAATTCAGATTTTCTGATTTCCTGAATTCTTTTGGTTCCCTGAAAAATTGGGATACTTAATTTTAACCCGAATACAGAGCTAGGGAAAGATTTATCGTACAGATTGCTAAAGTCATTATTTAAATAATTGTAACTATAGTTTATAAACCCAGAAATTGAGGGCAGGTAGCTCCATTTATTATAGCTCGTATTTAAATGCTGCAATTGCTTTTGGGTTTGCAATAAACGATACTCAACCCTGTTCTCATAAGCCTGTTGTGCATTAGTGTCTATAAGAATGCCCTGTTCCATACTGTCGGACTTTAAGTTAAGACTAAAGTCTTTATCAGTACCATATCCAATGATCTCTTTAAGATAAGCGTATTTATATTTAAGCAATTCCTCAGTTCTCTTTTTATCTGCTTTGGAGTTGCTTAAGCTAATTTGTGCACGCTGAAAATCTGTTTTATCTACCAAGCCTTGTTCATACTGAGCAGAAGCATCTTTCAGTTGTTTTTCTAAACGGGCTATGTTTTCATTTATAATATTTAACTGCTCTCCGCTTGTAAGGATATCAAAATAGGCTTTACTTACATCTACAACGGTATTTATTTTAGTATTTTCTGTACTTTGCTTGTACTGTTGTCTGTAATATTTAGATGCTTTTGATGCCTGGATAAGACCTGCGTTTAGGAATTGTTGGTCGGCCTGTAGAGTTAGCGCTGAGGTATGCTTGGTACCAAAGGTAATGTAGTTGGTTTCACCATTCGTAGTAAGCGCATTTACCTGTTGCTTTAGGTTGTTATTATAATTTGCATTACCACTAATCTGGGGGAACCAACCCGATAGTGCAGATTTGATATCGCGTTCGCCAATCTCTTCATCGATCTGAGATTGCTTCACGCCCGGTCTGTTATTTAGTGCATAATCTATCACTTCCTGAAGTGTAGCATTGCTGAGCTGTTTATCATTGTTTACCGTTTGTGCTGCTAATTTTTCGGGCAGCAAGGCAGGTAAACCTATAAGAAGCATTACGAGTAATTTATGAATTTTCATATTTAAAAGGGGAATTGAGTATAGTTAAAGCCATTATATATATTATTGTCTTTTAATTCCGTCCCAAACAATCTGCACCACCTCCGTAATGTCCTCTTCAGAGTATATCATATGCTCTGATAATCTGAAGTTTGCAGCCGCAACTAACGTGCCTCTTATTGTTGGTCCGAGCAATCTTGGGTCTATTTTTTTAAAATATTCTCCATCTATTCCAGCTTGAAAAAAAGCGATTACTTTTTCTTTAAACAAAACACTGTCTTTTTCGGGGAAATTCTTTGCAAAAGGAGAGTTTATATATTGTTCAAGAAAGACCATTGCAGATTCATTTTTTATATAAAAGTTGTATTGGTTGATCATGAATCTGAAGAAACGATCCTTATAAGATTTTGATTCATCGTAGCCTTCAAGTATGGCTTCTGCCAGTTGATCTTTGGTTCTTATATAAAGCTCAACTATTAGTGTTTCTTTTGAATCAAAATAATGATATATGGTTCCTGCGGCTACATTAGCATGTTTCGCAATCTGACTCATAGGTGCACCATGAAACCCGTACTCTTTAACGAGTAGTAATGTGCTATTTAAAATAGCCTCGCGTTTGCTGTTGAAATTGTTTAATTGAACGTTCATTCGGTTACAAAGAAGATGAATATTTGACAGATATAYAAATATATAAGCAGAATGTTACATATAAATGATTTATTGTTGATATAGAGAAATATCACTTTTTCCTGTAATTTTACATTAGTTATTGCAACTAATTCTTGAAATCAAACTAACGCCTTATGAAAATTATTTTCAGTTTCTTACTTTCTGTTTTTGTATGTTTTTCTTGTCTGTCGCAAACTCAAAAGATTGAGCTAAAGCTAACTAAAGGACAAACTTATACCCAGAAAACTGTAGCCAATACCATCGTAAAACAAACAATGAATGGTCAGGCGATAAATATTGATTTGACCATAACCGGTCAAATGAAATATGTTGTTACAGATGATATCGCAGGCATATATAGTATGGATGTAAGCTATGTAAACTTGTCAATGAAAATAGTTCATCCAGGTGGCGAGTCTACTTTTGATTCTGAAAAGAATGATGAAAAAGATATTTTGTCTTCTGTTTTCGGTATGATGAAAAATAAATCTTTCCAAATTAAAATGACCAAGGCAGGTAAAATAACAGAGGTAAAGAATGTGGAGGCACTATATGCAGGAGTGTTTGAAAAGTTCCCCCAACTCACTGCTGAACAGAAAGAACAAATGCGGAGTAAGATTATGCAGTCGTATGGCGATAAGGCTTTTAAAGGTAATCTGGAAATGCTATCTGCGGTATTCCCAGATCGTGCAGTAGCAAAAGGTGATACCTGGAATGTAAAAACGGAATTGGAAGCTGGAATGTCTGCAACTTTAGACGGCGTTTATAAGCTTGATGAAATTACAGCAACAGAATTTGTTGTTAGTGGCGCATCTATGTTTGCCACAAAAAATAAGGATGTTTATACGGAAACTAATGGAATGCCAATAAAGTATAATCTGGCTGGCACTATGAATTCAGTTATTAAGATTGATAAGAATACAGGTTGGATAATTGAAGGAAAGATTAATCAGAATATTAAAGGCAGTATGGAGATTAAAGCAAATGATAAGATGCCTGAAGGTGTGACGATTCCTATGGAAATGACCAGTGATATGGTGTTTACAGATAAGTAGTTGTTTGATTTATTCTTGTAAGAACCTACCTTTATTCAACTTATAAATTAACACTTTTAATTCTCTCGTTTATGTTTAATCATTTCTTTTCCTTTAAAGGACATCTTTGTTCAATCAAAAAAGGAATCTGTAAGCCGTTGGGTGCTCTTTTGTTATTTGCTTTTATTTTCTCATGTAAAAAAGAAAAACCTGTATCTGCGGACGATGGTTCGCTTGAACCCCAACAGTTAATTAAAAATATTACCTCTGAACTCGCTGATGCTGATAGCATAAGTAATTTCATCAATGCGCTTAAAAAACTTTCACTTACTAAAGAGGAGGTATCAGATGGAATTACCGTGTTCGCATTTTTAAATGATGAAGTACCGGTTACTCCAACTATCGTTAGAGATCATATTATAAAAGGGTCGTTGAACCATTATGAATTATACAACAAAAGAATCTTTAGTGCTTTGAGTGGAAAGGAATTAAAGATTACTCGTGTTGCCGATACCATATGGGTAAATGGAGTGCAGGTGGGTGGTAAGCAAATCATATACAACGATAATGATGCAGTGCATGCAATAAAATCATCGCTGAGTCCTACAACCACAACTGATGAACTGCATACAACAACCATTGAAGTTACTGTATGGGATGGTTCTAAATGGAGTATTACGAAACCTAAAGGAGAGGTAATTTCTGGAGCAACAGTGAATCTTTATGCTTCGCAAAGGGATTATGCCAATGGGAAGGTAGCTTATAGCGAAAAAACAAATGCTACGGGCAAAGCAAGCTTAAAGAGACTGGCTCCAGGAAGGTACTATATTGAAGCCTTTTATAGTAACAAAACGAATACATTTAGAAATGCAGTTGAACCGAACAATGGCTTTTATATGGGGTACGCTATTTCGGGAATCTTTCAATCAGATACTGATGTAAATACTGCAGCAAAACAGAATAATGCAGCTCCAGGGAATTTTAAATGGGTAGACCTTAACAATGATGGCATAATTGATGGCAAGGATTATTATGGTTTACCATATGAAAGTACTTTAACTATTAGTGCCCTTACAAGAAAAACAGAGATTAGCATTGGATTTTTAAACAATAAGAAGCCTTAAAAAAAAGCCGGAATATTTTTATATTCGTGAAAACCGAATTATAAAACCTTTAGCTAATTGTATGAACCGCAGAAAATTTATTAATCTTAGTGCTATTGCAGGAGCAGTTTCTGTTGCGCCAACTACGTATGTGCTTGGAGAATCAGGATTATCAAAAGACAAAAAAGAAAAACGATATCAAAAAGGTGCCAGTCCGTGGCCTGTTTGTCTGGATACTGCTACTATAAGACCTGCATCGTTAAAAGATAAAGTAAAAATAGCTGCTAAAGCCGGTTACGATGCAATTGAACCATGGGATGGAGAATTGCAAGAGTACGAAGCAAAGGGCGGTAATTTGAAGGACCTTGGAAAAGAAATAAAAGACTTAGGGTTGTTTGTGCCAAGTGTGATTGGTTTATGGAACTCACTACCTGCCACACAAGAATTGTTCGACAAATCTTTGAAAGATACACGCAATCGAATGCGCATGGCTGCAGATATAGGCGCTCAGCATATTCAAACCATTCCTGATACAGCTGGAGATAACTTTAATCAGAAATGGATAGCGAATAGATATAAAGATATTATTGAAATTGGCTTAAAGGAATTTAACATTCACCCTGCCCTTGTGTTTGTAAAATATCAACCCGTAAAAACATTGGGCCAGGCAATGGGGATTGCTTTAGATGCTAATCATCCAAAAGCGATGGTAATTCCTGATACTTATCATATGTATATATCTGAAGGTGGTTTTGAAGGGCTGAAACTCATCAATGGCGATGCTATTGCTATATTCCAATTCTCAGACGTTCCTTCTTCCCCGGCAGCGGTTGCCGACTTGGGGGATAAAGACCGTGTTTTTCCCGGTGATGGAATTCTGCCTCTGCCACAGATTTTCAAAGACCTTAAATCAACAGGTTTCAAAGGCTGCATTTCTCTGGAGCTTTATAATCCCGAATATTATAAGCAGGATTTGCAAAAAGTAGCAGAAACAGGATTAAGAAAAACTTTAGAGGTGCTTAAGAAAGCAGGAGTATAGAGCATCTATCTGTAAAAATTTTATCTTAAATTGATATATACCAATATTAATAAAAGCTTAGATTTGATTGTTGGATAAGCTAGTAATGCTTTTTTGCCATTAAATACGCGCTCTTATTATGAGGTTTATATTGCTGTTGATTTTACTCTGTTTAAATTTTAGTGCTTTTTCTGAAATTTTTGTAGTGACCAGCAATGCTGATAGTGGTCCTGGTTCGTTAAGGGAAGCCCTTCAGAAGGCTGCAGCAAACGGTGTGGGCCAGAAAGATTATATTCATTTTAATTTGCCGGGCTCAACGGATGCTCAGAGAACAATTATCTTAAGTGCAGAGCTACCTAGAGTTACATCAAATTTAATAATTGACGCTACTACGCAACCTGGTCGATTCCTGGGAGTTAGTTCTTCGAAAATTATAATTAAACCAGATAGAAGTACTTATCAGGCCTCACTTTTATCTACAGCTGCATTTTTTATCGCGGAGGCACACGATGTTGAAATTTATGGATTTTATTTTACAGGTTTTTTTTACATCCGAGATCAGTATGGTAATTTCTCTAATGCACAATCTTGTGGTGTGTTCATAATATCTTGTAATAACATAATAATTGGAGCGCCACATAAGGGCAACATATTCACATATAATGATTACGGATTATTTGTTAGTGCTGTTAACGATAATTCATATTCAATGCAACTCTCTACAAATATTAAAGTTCGTTCAAATTGGATAGGATTAGAGGAAATGGGTAATTTTTATTCGCCTCCATGGTTTAATCCAACCGGGATGTTAATCAGTGGAGGCGTGGGCACTGAGGTTGGTGGATCCACAGAAGAAGAGGGAAATATTTTTGGGGGATATTTTTATCTTGGCCTTGGCCTTGGAGGGGAAGGAATTGTAGCTAGTAACAATAAATTTGGGATAGATATTAATGGCAAGACTGAGGGTGTTGTAAGAATTGAAGGGAGTGGCGAGGGGTTGATTTTTAAAGATAATGTGGCTAGCAGTTTTTATATTCAATTGAGCTATCTTAAAAATTTTAAGGTTACAGGAAATAAGGATTTAGTTAATATCGGAGTATTGTCATCTGATCTTGAATTGTATTTTTGTGAAAATGGTCAAATAGGAACTGATGATGATGCTGACAAAAATATTTTTCGACTCTCGTTAACAGCGATAAGTTCTTTTGGTGGAAAAAATATAGAAATTAGAAAAAATAGCATTATATGCACTAAAGGCGCTTATGCCGCTGTTCATGACGAAATGCCCGAAATTGAGGTGCTTGTTAATAATGATGCAGAATATTCTGGAAAAACTAACCCCAACGCTGATATTTATATTTATAATGACAATACGAACTGTGAAATCTGCAATCCTGTAGAATTTTATAAAAAGATAAGAGCAGATGCAATGGGCAATTGGAAAATTATCGGAGATTTTAGCAGAAATCGATTTGTTGCAAATAGCACATTAATTAAATCATCTTCGGAGTACACCCAGCCAGCAATTTTACCTAATAGTTCTGAATATCCTAATTCCATCATTAACCCAACCTGTGGATTGAAAAATGGCTCAATAAAATTGTTGAGTATAAAACATGTGCTGAAAATTGAGTGGTTTGATGATAAAAATCTAAAGATAGGTGAGGGAGCGGAAATTAAAGAATTAGGCCCTGGTAAATACCGTGCAAAATTATCTAATGGAAAGTGCTTTGTCAATTATGATAATATTTCGCTAATCAATTCGGAACCATTTTTTGATGACCAAAATTTACAAATCACAAATCCTGGTTGTGGAATTAAAAATGGCTCAATTGAAGGACTAATAGCGGGATCTACTGACGGAAAAGAGTTAGAGTTAAGGTGGTTCGATAAAAATAATATTGAGGTAGGGACGGAAAGCACTATTTCAGATCTCGGGCCTGGGGAGTATAGACTTATTGCTAAGGACAAAGAGAATTGCACTAAAACTTACGGCCCTGTTATTTTAACTAATCAAAGCGGCCCCTCCATTGACCTATCCAGCGCCATTTTTAAAAATGCAACCTGCGATGGCTCTAATGGTTCTATAACCAACGTTAAAGTAACAGGAACTGGAAATATTACTTACACATGGAAAAATGCTGCAGGAGTAACTGTAGGTAATACAAGAGACCTAATAAATGTTCAATCAGGCTGGTATGCTCTCGAAGTGAAAGACGGAACGGCATGCCCTGTTTTAGGATCTGCTCCCGTTCAGGTCAAAGAGATAAATGGAATTATTATTGATGAAGCCAAGGCTGTAGTTGTGCCTATTGCGTGTAGTGCATCAACGGGTGGAGTAAGGGGTATATTAGTTAGCGGGGCAATTACTTACAAATGGGTGGATGAAGGCAATCATGAGGTAGGGCATTCTCTGGATCTTACGGGAGTTGGTATTGGAAAATATCGTTTGTTAGCAAGTAATAATAGTGGATGCACCAAGCAAAGTAAGATGTATGAGATAAAGGAATTAGCTACTACACCGTTTGATGTATATGCTATTGGCGGAAGCAGTTCTTATTGTCATGAACCGAATGGATCAATTATTGTCGAGGTTAAAGGTATTCAGCCTCTAAAATTTAAATGGGTTAACTCGTCAGGAGTAACAGTTGGAAACTCGTCGATTTTAACTGCTACTGACGGAAAATATAAATTATATCTTACTGATAATAATAACTGCGAATCCTTCTACAGAGAATTTTCAATATTAAACGTTGATGAAGCTGTGATAAATCGTGGCGAAGAAAAAGTCACAAACGATCAATGCAATCTAGGCAAAGGAAGTATTAAAGCTCCTGGTATTTCCGGAATGGCTCCATATTATTATTATTGGTCGGACAGTAATGGTCAGTCAATCGGTTCTGGCCCGGTGCTTGAAAATATTTCCGCAGGTAATTATTCGCTTATGATTGGTGATRCACTTACTTGTTCGAGACAAACCATTCTGTATACTGTTTTAAATGAAGATAAAATCTTATCTCCTCCAATATTAAATGATTTAAAGATTTGTGCCCCTGGTGATGCTTTTATTCAGGTAATGCAACCCGGAATCGGCACTTATGTCTTATATAATGAAAATGGAATCCGTTTAGATCAAAGTG
>NZ_JBFTNT010000042.1:0-26871 GCF_056397585.1 Pedobacter sp. 05L430
ATCTATGGGTTGGATCGGTATCTTTTATAATCATCAAAACATCATGTATATAATCTTTGCATGATTAAGTTGTCATGTATAAAAAATTAAATTATCTTTACATGATAAGAGTCTCATATATAAAAACTTTGTATGAAGAAATTGGCCAAATTGAGAAGTGATGTACCTTTTAATGAATTGCCTCCGCTGCCCCCTGATCAAATTAAAGTGGAGACAATTCCTGTTTTAAGGCAAGTCGTCCAATCTTCAATAGCCCTTTCCGAATTAAAAGGACTAGCCTATACACTCCCTAATCCTTCTATACTTCTGAATGCTGTAATACTCAAAGAAGCTCGCATGAGTTCTGAAATTGAGAATGTAATTACAACTCATGATAGGCTCTATCAAGCATTGTCTGCAAGTGGCTCACAAATAGATCATGCTACCAAGGAAGTTTTACGCTATAGGGAAGCTATGCTCGCCGGGTTTAAAATGATCGTTCAAAAGGGATTTTTGAATACAAACGGAGTATTGGCTATACAGGAAATACTGGAAGAGAATAAAGCAGGACTTAGAAGATTGCCTGGAACCTCATTAAAAAATGCTGTTACTGGTGAAGTCATTTACACTCCGCCGGATGATTATGATACAATCCTTGCGTTAATGAAAAACTTAGAGGAGTATATAAATGAACCCGATGTACTTTCTCCATTGATTAAGTTGGCAGTTCAACATTACCAGTTTGAAAGCATACACCCATTTTATGATGGTAACGGCAGGATCGGAAGAATTATTAATGTTCTTTATTTGTGCCTGAATGAGCTTTTAGACAGTCCCGTACTTTATTTAAGTGATTATATCATAAAACATAAACCTGATTATTATAGATTACTTGGAGAAGTGAAGACAAAGGACAATTGGGAAGAGTGGATATTATTTATTCTAAAAGCCATAGAAGAAATTTCTAAACAAACCACTGATCAAATTAAGTCAATCAATCAGCTCTTTTTGAAATTACAAAATGGAATAAAAGAGAAGGCGCCCAAGCTTTACAATAAAGAACTATTAGAGTTGTTATTTGAGCAACCATACTGTAAAATAGAATTTGTTATTGATCGACTTAACGTTTCAAGGATAACAGCTTCCAAATACCTTAACGGATTAGAAAAGATCGGAATATTGCATTCTAAAAAAGTCTGGAAGGAAACTATATATATCAATATAGAGCTATTTGAACTTTTGAAAAAATAAACTATTAGAGATTTTGAACTTCTCTAGTAGTGATAAATGTAAGGCCAGCTCAAAATCATTTTCGTGGACAAAAATAGCTTAGGATTTTAACAGCTTTCCAAGCTCGTCCATTTCATCCATTTTTCTTTTTAAATCTGCCAACCGCTTCAAATCAGCCACAAACCGGGATGAAATTTGTACCATAAACAACCCAGATAGTTTTAAACCCCTTTAATTTACTTTAAAGGGTTTTTTTATGCCCAAAAGGGGATCAACCCCAAAACTTGCCTGTTAGCAATCAGCCAGTTACATTGCCACAGGTAAGACATATCGAATGTGAACCTCTGTCATCCACCTTCACATCCACAATTGATAACCACAACGCAATCACTATATGACTACTTTTCGCACACTTGCGTGTGTATATCACTTAACGTGGTTATAGTTAGAACAAGTTTTTTGATTCTATTAGGCTTTTTTATAAGTGAGGTGAAAGTCGTGCTCCCAGTTTTTAGCATCTACGGACTTCTCCCAGTATCCCGAGATGATGTTTTTATCTTTGTTGATCTCACCTGTAAAGCGTTGTATAAATTGGGGTCCATTGCGCCATATCTTCCATATTCTATTTTCAAAACTCATTTCATATACCCGAGAAGATTGCTGATCATCTATGTAAAATACGGTGTAGTTCTGTGCATCTTTATCATGACCAATAAACCATATCGCCCACGGCGTTTCCATATTTTTTGTACCCTGCCTCAAAATTAAAAATTCACCTTCTTCAAACCATTCAAAGGATGCTCTTGCCGTAATAATTGCATTGGCATCCGGTAAGAAAGATGCATTTGATATTTCCATTTCCCATGTGCCAATAAATTGCTTTAACTCTTGTAATGCCGGATTGATATTGTTTTTCATTGGAAGATAAGTTGATAATTATGTTTATAGTTACTATTCTTTATTGATTTTTTTTTTCAAAGATTCGCTCAACTAAGTTGATCTGATTGATCTATAATACAAAGATGGGAACTAATATAGCGTCAAGTGATGTGCAAAAGCGACTATCTTAGGGGGTTATCACGTCAAAATTATCTATAGGCAACTTTTTAATTTGGTTTATAACTCAAATTCGGAAATTCAGCCAGAGTATATCTCAATTCTGAAGGAGAATTTATAACTTGATGCATTAAGAAACTGAACAACCTTAAATACCAGTCATGCATACCATTTTACCTTTCTTTTTGGCCATGATAGCCGCTATTGTATTATTGAATATGTGGGCTAATAAACTAAAGATCGCATATCCTATACTATTGGTGGTAGCAGGGCTGCTGATAAGCTTTATACCAGGATTGCCTGTAGTGAGAATTAATCCAGACCTTATCTTTTTCATATTTCTTCCACCACTACTTTGGGAGGCAGCCTGGTCCATCTCGTTCAAAGAGATGAAAAAATGGTGGCGCATTATTGGCAGCTTTGCATTTCTGGTGGTGTTTTTTACAGCACTTTCGGTAGCATTAATCACTAATCATCTTATTCCGGGCTTTACTATTGCGCTGGGTTTTTTATTAGGTGGCATTGTATCACCACCCGATGCAGTAAGTACAGGAGCCATTACAAAATTTGTAAAAATCCCAAAGTCTACTTCTGCTATTTTAGAAGGAGAAAGCCTGTTAAATGACGCCTCTTCGCTTATTATCTTCCGCTTTGCGCTGGTTGCGGTAGGTACGGGTCAATTCATCTGGCAAGAGGCAGCACTAAGCTTTCTGTGGATGGTGATCGGCGGTGTTGGGATTGGCCTGTCATTGGGCTGGTTATTCGTGCAGGCACATAAACGTTTACCTACTGATGCACCTTCCGACATAGTCTTTACACTTATTGAACCCTATTTTATATACTGGATTGCGGAACAAGTCCACAGCTCTGGTGTAATGGCTGTTGTAAGCGGAGGTCTGTTCATGTCGACCAGAAGAATGATCTTTTTAAACAGTTCCAGCCGTATTAAGGGGTATAGCGTATGGGAGAGCTTTGTGTTCATTTTGAATGGTATTGTTTTTCTGATCATTGGCCTGGAACTTCCCGAAATCGTAGATGGTCTGCATTCAAAAGGCATTCCTTTACGCACTGCCATTGGCTACGGATTGCTGGTAACCGGAATATTGGTCGCTGCACGAATATTAAGCTCCTATGCCGCGTTGGTAGCCACAATTATTTTTCGTCCAAGCGTAAGACCTCACGCATCTTCGGTAAGAAGACGTTGGCTGATGCCATTGTTGCTGGGCTGGACAGGAATGCGGGGTGTAGTTTCACTGGCTGCTGCTTTAGCTATTCCCGTAGCACAAGATAATGGTGCAGAATTTCCATATAGAAACCTGATCTTGTTCATCACTTTTGTAGTGATATTACTTACGCTTCTGGTACAAGGGCTTACCCTCCCATATTTTATAAGCCGCACCAATCTTTTCGGTTCAATATTTAATGAAGAAGGGGAAGAATTGGCCAGAAAAACAATGAAACACGGACTAAAGCAACATGTATATCAATTCCTTAAAGATAAATACGACAACGAACTAATTGGCCACGCCGGTATGGAGAAATTCCTTAAACAATGGGAAGAAAGAGCAAAGTCTGCAGATGATAGCTGGATGAACGAAAAGATGAAAGTAATTTTTGTAGAAGTACTCGAAAGCCAACGTCAGTACCTTGTCGAACTCAATAAAGACCCCAAGGTTGATGAAGAAATCATTCGTCAGCAATTGTATCAAATTGATTTAGAAGAAGAGCGATTGAAAATAATATAGTATAGGATCAGACAGATCAATCTCAAAATGAGCTTTACCTTTGGAGTGCTTGTTCAATCTTTACTTCCCCAGAAGGTCGCTTCACCGCTCCCCTTCCATTAGGAATGCCAAACACAGGATTTCCATCCTTTCCAAAAGTAAATCGCTGCAGATATACCTCTCTGTTATCCCAACCCCCATCCAAAGCGGCTTTGGAATGGTAATAAATCCAATATTCACTGTCATCAGGCGAAGTTGTCATACTTGCATGTCCTAATCCATGAACTGTAGAAGTACCTTGGAAAACAGGTTTTGAAGATTTTATCCACGATGAGGGGCTCAGCGGATCTTTACCTTTTGTTAAACGAAGCTGCCCTAATTTATAGTGCTCAGTCCATGAGCCTCGGGTAGAGTAAATAACAAACACATCATCATTGTGTTTTAATATTTGGGGTCCTTCCTGCAACACGATATTATCACCCTTTTCCCAGTTGAGTTCTGGCTTTGACAATAACACACGTTTTCCAAGCGTCCATGGATTTATCATTTCTGCGATATAGAGATTCTGATCTACATCATGATGGTCGTGAAGTGTTTCCCAACCAGACCAAACGGCATATTTCTTATCATTTAACTCCAGAACAGTCATGTCTATAGCCCAGCAATTGTCTTTCTTTTGATTAGGATCATCACCTGTGTACAGCCTTTCCTTATCTGTATAAGGGCCAAACGGGCTGTCGCTTTCCAGTACTCCTGCCCTTTGCGCATAATAAGGAGCTCCCTTATGCACAGAGCCTGCGTAATAAATGTACCATTTACCATCTATATGATGAATTTCCGGGGCCCAAAGATTATAGCTATTCCATTTGTCTTCTGGCGGAGTCCATACTACCTCTTTCTTTTCGAATTTTGTCAGATATCTTGATTCTGTAACGGCAAACCCACCCTTTTCATTGAAAATCGTATAGTATTTACCATCATGTTTTGTAATGTATGGGTCAGCTCCCTTACGAAGCGGATTCATAAACGTTTCAGAGACCTTACCCTTTTCGGTCTGTTGCGCGTTTAGGTTCAATGAAAATGCTGTTAGCAGAAAAACGATCGAAAAGACTTTGTTCATAGTAGAAATACTTTGGCTAAATATACAAAAAGAAGCCTCGATCATTTCACCAACTAAAAGTAACAGTATTGTTCACTTAAGAACACGTCTGTTCGCTTATGAACAGAGAAGGCAAAAAAATAATTTATAATTAATTAACAATCAACACATTAAGCTAAAATCTTAAATTGGCACATGCTTAGCTATTTACAGGAAAATGATTGGAGATGTTTTATATCAATATTAAAATTGCCTTACGAAATCTTTGGAAACACAGAGGTTATACCTTTATAAATACGGTTGGCCTGTCCATAGGTATGACTTGCGCACTGATCATATTCCTTTTTATACGACAATATCTGAGTGCCGATAATTTCCATCCAAATGCAGACAGGATTTTTAGGGTAGTTTCCCTCGGTAACGGTACAGAAGGAAAAGTCCCTATGATGGGTGTTCCTGTACCAATGGCCGGCGCATTACGCACAGACTTCCCTCAATTAGAGAAAGTTGCAAATCTTGTACAGGGTTATCATCTGGTAGAGGTTGTAGGAGAAGATAGGTCGACAAAACAATACTATAAAGAGTACGGAACTGCATTTTATACCGACCCAGCCATTTTTGATATCTTTAATTTCCCCTGGGTGTTGGGTGAACCAGCGTCATTAAATGCCCCCAATCATATCGCACTTACACAAAGTACGGCAACACAATACTTTGGCAACTGGCAAAATGCTATGGGTAAGAAGCTTAAGCTCAGCGGTGATGAAACTTTTTACGAGGTAACCGGAATCATAAAAGATCTGCCAAAAAATACTGATTTCCCTATCCATCTTGTCATCTCTTATCAAAACTTTGGAAATGCCACAAGTATGCGCTGGAACTCGGTAAACATGGGTCATAATTGCTATGTGATGGTAAAACCTAATACTGATATTAAGCAATTGCAAGTTCAGCTGGATGGGTATACCAAAAAATATTATGATGCAAAAGATCCGCTTTCGAATACACATCTCTTTCAACCCTTTTCTGACGTACATTTAGATAGCAAGTTTGGTAATTTTTCACCCAGGCGATACACCCCATTGCAGATTAATTCTTTGAGGATATTAGGATCGCTGATCTTGTTAATTGCCTGCATCAATTTTATTAACATGGCAACCGCACAGGCAATTGGCCGTTCAAAAGAGGTAGGAATCCGTAAGGTCTTAGGCAGCAATCGCAAACAACTTCTGTTTCGTTTTTTAGCCGAAACTTTTGTAATCACGTTTGTAGCTATCACAATAGCTTGTATTGCTACTGAGATTGCACTGCCAGCGGTAGGAAATTTTCTCGGTCAGCAAATTCCATTCAATATCCTTCAATACCCTGTTATCCTCGCCTTTATACTTATCCTTTGGCTGGCGGTTAGTTTCCTTGCGGGTCTGTATCCCGCCGTTTTCGTATCTGGATACAACCCAATAAATGCCCTCAAAAATAAAATCTCACAAGGAAATAAAGGGATCTGGAGTCTAAGAAGTGTCCTCTTAATTTTTCAATTTACAATAACATTGATTTTCATTATCGGAACTCTTGTAGTACTGAAACAGATCGATTACTTTAAAAATAAGTCACTTGGATTTAATAACAATGCCATTTTACAGGTGGATGTCCCGACAGACTCYATTAGCAAAACCAGGTTTGATACTTTTAAACAAAAGTTATTGCAACGTAGTGGAGTAGAAATGGTAACCTATGCCTATACGCCTCCAAGCACCTCTTCTAATAACTTTACCAGTTTCTACTTCAATAATTCTTCTCAGAAAACAGATTTCCTGCTTTGTAATAAACCGGCTGACGAGGATTACTTCAAAATATTTGGTTTGAAAATGATAGCAGGAAAACCTTTGTCCAAAAGCGATRCGGTGAATGGCTATATATTAAACGAAACATTGCTGCACAAACTTCATCTTAAAGATCCTAAAGATGCGCTAGGAAAATATATCCAGCTAAACAAAAGGCCATTAGCCCAAATAATTGGAGTGGTAAAAGACTTTAACAACCTCAGTCTGCATGGAGATATCTCTCCAGTCATATTTTATACAAGTAAAGAAGAGTATGCAAGTGCATTTGTGAAGCTTAATCCTCTCCATATGCAAGAAACTGTTAAAGAAATAGGGGCAGATTTCAAATCAACTTTTCCTGATCAATTTTATGAGCCAAGCTATTATGATGAATACATTGCCAATTACTACATCGTCGAAGAAAAAACAGCTGTTTTATTGAGCTTTTTTACATCAGTGGTTATATTTATTTCTTGCTTTGGCCTGTTCGCACTCATCTCATTTGTAGCTGTTCAGCGCACCAAAGAGATGGCAATTAGAAAAGTATTGGGCGCTACTACAATTGAACTCATTAGCGTTCTCAATCAATCCTTCATGAAGATGATCGTCATAGCCAATCTTATAGCCTGGCCTTTAGCCTATATTTTGTTAAATCGCTGGCTACAGGGATTTGCCTATAAAATAGACCTGCCAATGTTACCATTCGTACTTGCGGCACTGGGTTCTATTGGAATCATTGTGCTCACTGTAGCACTAAGGACCTATAAAATGACTACTGCTAACCCGGTAGAAGCGCTAAAATATGATTAGAGTTGGTCTCACCACTTTATCTTCCTTTTATTTATGTTTATTAACTTGCTGGTTTTGTTAAATGCCAAAGCAAAATCTGCATTATTTATGCTTACAGAAGAAATTGCTTTGTCAGAATTAACCAGCAATGAAAGATCATACCATGATATATTCTTATTAAGAACCGCAGCGTAATCCAAGCTTATGGTAAGGGTTTTGCCTGCAATCGTCTCCTTTTTTATTACGTGATCTTTAATATATTGATATTCTAAAAACTCTCTCAAGCTACAAAATATCGCTACATCTTTAGCTTTTAAAACGATATTATCAATCCACTGATTAAAATTTTGCACGGCTTTAGGGTCTTTGATTCCGTGAGTACCTATCTCAAAGAAATCAAAAGTATTGCCTGTAAACAATGAATTAGCCAACTCCCACTGGGCACCATTATTTGACCAATCATCACTAAATGCTCTTCTTATAGCTAGATAATTAAATGGTTTTATATCACTTAACTTATTCTTAGGATTATACTTTCCAATTTGCACAAAATCATCAAATGTCCCTTGCGATGAACCACCAATATAACCATAAGCAGACGCCGCTTTATGAAACCCCACATAGTTACTTGGCACAACAAGTGTATTCATTTTATATCTCTCATTTAACAATATCATTTCATCCAGGTCACGGACGTTCTTCACACGATCACTACCGTTATTAAAATTTCCATCTTCATTGTGATAATAGGAATGGTTCATTATGTCCATACCTTTTTGTATCAATGGTAATCGTTGTGTATATGTAGCTGCAAAATCAGTGTACAGCCCAATTTCCTTATTATTATACTGATTTTTGCCATTCACGGCTAAGCCTAAACTATAATTCTTTTTATTACCACAGCCATCAGTGTAAAAGGCATTTGATAGTTTTTGATAAGCATTTGTAACGGTTAAGGCAGCATCATCAAACTCCATAAGTATTGCCTTACTTTTATTATATTTCAGTTTGGGGAAACTTGCACTTGCTGAAGTTGGATTGTCAGCAAACACAACTTTTATTTCAATTTTCCCATTAAAAGCAGGTATTACTGCACCTTCAGGAATTGAAGGTGGGAGTATTTCTTCTTTAACCGGGGCTTTCTCAGAAACGATCGGGACTTTGTTGTTACAACTGAAAACTAAAATTGAGCATATTGCAAATAGACCGAAGGCTGATACTTTTCCCATAACATGTTTTCGCAAAAATACATCTTTTTATCTATTTAAATGTCATATACAGATGTTTCATTCCAGCTTAAACCGCTTCATACTTAATATATTCATGCTCAAAACTTCCATCCGCATAAAGATTTAAAAGAGAATAGCCGGGAACGGTTTGCTTATAGGCACTTTTACCATCATCACCCGGTTCCCACCAAAAACCACTTGTAGCACCATTACACAAATAAGCCACATCATTATACCAAACTTTGTCAAGCAAATGAATATGTCCGCTTAAGCAAAGTTTAATGTTCTTATTCTTATTAAAAACTTCTATAAATTTCATAATATCCAGATGATTGTAGCTGCCGCTAACTTTAAACGGACCTCTAAAATCTGGTTTATTATCTACAATGCCTGTACAGCTCAATAAAGGATAATGCGACATGATCAGTGTAGACTTATCCTGACTGTTCTTCTGTACATCCTGTACAAACCAATTCCACTGCTGATCATCCAGCATTCCCGGATTTGTAGGATGATTACTGTCCAGCATAATAAAATGCCAGCCATTTTTATCAAAGCTGTAATAATTATGCTCCATTTGCAGCATCTTTAATACCCCTGCTTTACCTCCCAGCTCATCATCCTTACCCTGCCACCACATGTCATGATTTCCCAATACATGGTGCATAGGAATACCTTTAACCACTTGAACACTTTCATTCCAGCAAGCCCATTGTTGCTCTACCCTATCTTTGGTAATGTTGTCGTAATCCGCAGCATAAATAGAATCACCCCCATTAAGAATAAGATCAACCTTGTCTTTTTTGATCATTTCCAGACATTTCTTAAAACGGGCAACTGCATTATGTTCCGGTCTGATATGCACATCAGTGATGTGTGCGATTTTTAAAGCCTTATTCTTTATGGGAGCTGCAATTGATGCTTCTGCAACACTGCTCAATGCAATTGTTCCTGCTGCAACTCCAAGTGATTTAATTAAATCTCTTCTTTTCATTTATGTGTTTGAATTTATTTACCCCAATTTCCTGTCGGATATATATGGAACAATCGGATAAATGTAAGTCTCCATTTTTACGCCTAGTTTTTCGGGCGAGGAACCCACAAAAACAGTCTTTTTACCTTTTATCCTAATTCTGCCATTATGCTCTATTTCAATCATCGCCCATAGCGGATCTTTATAAGGCACCGTATATTTGATATAAGGCTTAGCCTTATCAATCTCTGCAGAATACCTTACCTCTTTGTAATCATCTCCAAGCCATTGGTAGGATGCACTATTGATCTGCACATAATGAATATCATTAATATGATTGTAATAGTCCTGATGGTGGTGTCCACTGACCACCAGAATAACCTTTTGTCTGCCTGCTTTTTCATTGGCTTGCTCAAAGGTGTAACGCAGTAAAGTTCCATTCTCTAATCCTCCGGAATCGTTGTCTATTCCCTGGTGGCAAAAGATAACAGTCGGAAAAGAAGTTGCATCCAAATCCTTTTTCAACCATTCCAATTGTGTCTGAGAAATATATCTTGCATATCCTTTTGGACGATCCGGACTTTCATTATGTTCATTGCCATCTAGTACCACGAAATGAAAGCCATTTTTGTCAAACGAATAATATTTTGATCTTGCTTTCCAGAATTCAACCACCTGATCGCGTGTATATCCACCATCATTGTCGTGATTACCAATAACATGAAACTTATCGCCTTTAAACTGATTCCAAACATCCAGCAATGGAGCATTGGCTTCCTTAGGTACGCAAAAATCGCCTCCTTGAATGATAAAATCGGGTGATTCAGCATTCATTTCTTTAATGAAGGCCGACAAGCGCTCAATACCATCATGCATAATATCATGATGCAAATCAGTGATCATTCCAATCCTGATTTTTTTATCTGCCGGACTTAATTCAGGATATCTTGCAAAAAGCAAAGTGCCACCTGCAAGACCAGTTGTTTTTAAAAATTCTTTTCTATCCATTTCTTATTTTGTAACTTAGAACTCATGCCTTTAGGCGCATTAAATATACAAATACTAAATAAATGTTTAATATTTGTATCCTTATTAATATATAAATAATATCAGAACAACCTATTGCCTATAACTGCGCCTCACATAGTTCACACATTCTACACATATTCTTCACAAAAAGGTACCCGTTTGTGGGTTTGGTGTGAAGGAGGCGTGAATAATATGTGAAGAAACACTAATCTTGTGAAGAACCATTTAACTTAATCATAACTTCAGGTAATAATTATTTAACCCGAATAACCTTATTATTGCTATTTTTAATATCATCATTTCTAAAGTTTCACCATGTCAAACAGAAGAATTTTCCTTAAAGGTGGCCTTGCAAGTATACTGTTAGCAGGTCTTTCAAAAAGTGTTTCGGCCTTAACGCCAAAAACCCATACTAATCTGCCTATGGGTGCAAAAGCAAAACTTCGCTTTGCAATCGCATCAGACGGCCATTATGGGCAGGCCGGAACAAACTACAAAGAAGACCACGAAAATATCGTTCAATGGATTAATGAAGCCCATAATACTAATGCACTTGATTTTGTAATCTTTAATGGAGATCTTGTTCATGACCGTCCCGAGTTACTTACTGAAGTAAAGGAAACCTATTTTAGCAAACTCCAAGTTCCATTTTATGCTATCCCCGGCAATCACGACCTTGCTGATGCAGCACTTTGGAAATCTGTTTTCGGTTATGAGGATAATTATTCCTTTAAAAAAAATGATGTTGGTTTTATCMTGGCAAACACCTCAGATACTAAAGGTAAATACATATGTCCCGACAATAATTTTATAAAACGAGAGCTCGAAAAGTTTAAAAACTTAAAGACCGTCCTGGTGGTTTTACACATACCTCCGCATTTCTGGGTACCAGAAAGTCCATTTGTTGATTGCCCTGAAACCATTACCCTACTGCATAGCTACAATAATGTTAAAGCAGTTTTTCATGGACATGACCATAGTTTGGATGCGGTATTTTACACCAATAAATTACCTCATTTTTTTGATGCACATTATGGTGGTAACTGGGGTACACAATATAAAGGCTATAGAATTGTTGAGGTTGATGAAGCCGGCAAAATAACTACGTATCAGGTTAATGCGAGTAAGAATCCAGTACTCAATGAAACTAAGTTTTAGGGTTACTGAAATTGCAATAGTGCTTTTTAACAGTTAAAAAGACTACCTTCACCAGCCTGCGGTTTTATTCCCGTATAAACCCGCTACTTTTGAAAAACACATTTGATTGCCTGATCGATTCTTTTATAGACCAACACGTAGGCATTGCCGATCACTTTTTAAGTGAGGGCCTTGCTGCCGATTTAAAGGAAAACCTGATTTCTCTTTACAGTAACAAAATGCTCCTTTCGGCCGGAACAGGAAACGACAAGGTAATAAGACATAATTCTGAAGTGCGTGGCGACCGTATATATTGGCTAGACCGCGACCATGATACTCCTTGTGAAAATGCCTTTTTTATCTTAATGGACAGGTTTGTAAAGTATTTAAATGAAACCTGTTATACCGGAATTACCGGATACGAGTTTCATTATACCTTATATGAAAAAGGTAGTTTTTATAAAAAGCATCTTGATCAGTTCCAAAATAACGATAGCAGAAAGTATTCAATGATCATCTATTTAAACACAAACTGGATACTAGCCGATGGGGGTGAATTGTGTATCCACCACGATGATCATTTGCAAAACATATCTCCTGAAAACAGAAAGGGCGTATTTTTTAAAAGCGATGAGCTTATGCACGAGGTTTTGCTCACACATCAACCTAGAATGAGCATCACTGGATGGTTAAAGATTTGAAATTACTGAGCTGAAGGAGGCGGAACATCTACCCCCCACTGCTGATTAGGCTTCGTTCCCATTATTAATACCATTTTCCCACCCTTCATCAACTCATCTCTGTATAACCAGCAATTGTTTAATGGTTTACCGTTGAACGTGGCCGACTGCACATAAACATTCTCTACTGAAGTATTTTTCGCTTCTATAATCAATTGTTTTTTATTACCCAGTGTAATTGTTGCCTTTTCAAAAAGAGGACTGCCCAATTCAATTATAGGTCGGAGATCGGTAAGTCCTTTCACATCAAACAAACCTAACGCTGCCATTACATACCATGACCCTAACTGCCCCTGGTCCTCATCTTGCCCATAGCCATAGCCATGAATGGTTTCTGTACCATAAAACTCATCACAGATCGCTCTTGTCCATTTTTGAGTAAGCCAGGGCTTACCAGAGAAATTAAATAACCAGCTGACATGTAAATTAGGCTGATTACCATGATTATAAATTGATTTCACCCCGGAAAAGGCATCAATCTCTTTACCACCTCCAAAACTGTTTTTTTGTGCAACCGTAAAAACACTATCTAAACGATTGTTAAATTCAGTTTTACCCATTTGAGCGATTAAGCCAGCAGGATTATGAGGTATATAAAAAGTATATTGAATGGCATTACCTTCCTGAAAAYCCCTCCATGGCTGGTAAGGATCGAACTTATCTATAAAGGAACCATCTGCCCTTTTAGGATGTATCAATTTATTTTCAGGATTAAAAAGCAATTTCCAGCCATCAGATCTTTTAATCAGGTTCTGATAATCGTCTTTTTTACCTAAAGCTTTGGCCATTTGCGCTGCAGCAAAAGCACTAAAACTATATTCCAATGTGTGTGATGCAGAAAAATTTGATCCTAATGAATCTGTTTCCCCTTCGGCATAAGGTACAAAACCGCGCTCAATAAATTGCTTGGTGTCCATTTTTCCTGAACCTTCATTTCTGTTTACCCATTCCAGTTCATTTGCTTTTACAGCTTTATAAGCCAAATCTACATCGTAATCTCTGATTCCTGAATTATATGCACCGCCAATGGTAAGCCCTATAAAATTTGTTCCTACACCAGATGCAAACTGCCCATTTGCAATTCCATCGCCAAACCAACCTCTGTGTTTATAAACTTCTAAATGAGTTTGTACAAAATCTTTATATCTATCCGGATAAGAAAGTGCCCACAGCTGGGTAAGGTTCCAAAAGGCGCCCCAAATGGCATCCGTGTTGTAGAAATTATACTTGGGTTTCCCTTTTTCATCAAGGGGTAACTGCCCTATTGTTCCGCCGTATTGAGGGAATGTTCCGCTCACATCACTTGCAGTTCCCCGGCCCAATAAACCGTGAAACAGGCCGGTATAAAACTTTACTTTATTGTTTTTATCAGTTCCTTCAACATAAATTTTGCCCAGTTCCTGCTCCCACACTTTTTGAGCTCTTGCCTTAGCCTGGTCAAATGAAAGGCTTGTTGCCTCTGCCTCGAAGTTTCTTTTAGCATTTTCTGTTGAGGTATACGACAAACCTACTTTCATCTCCACAACAGCTCCTTCGGTCGTTTTATATTCCAAAAACAAACCTGCCCCCTTACCTTTTGCAGATGTGCTGTTCTGAGAAATACCTTCGGCATTAAAAGAACCTGTCTTTATTGGCTTCTGACTTGTTTCTCCCCAGAAATACATGGTAATCTGGCCTTTTGGATCATAAGTTTTAATGTATTTTGGGTATGTGGTTACAAAACCTTCAAAATGAGTATCATCAATCATGCGTACAGCTGCGTCTTTCACCTCATCACTTTCGCCCTGCTTATTCCCGATATCCAAAATAACCCTCGATTGATCATTTTTAGGAAAAGTATAGCGATGAAACCCAACATGTTCCGTTGCTGTAAGTTCAGCTGTAATATTGTAATCATCTAACACAACTTTGTAGTAACCAGGCTCGGCTACTTCATTTTTATGATCAAAATGAGAGCGATAACCATCCTCACTACCTTCCAAATCACCGGGCTTCACTTTTAAAGGACCATTTGCAGGCATAAAAGACACGCCCCCAATTTGCCATTCATGAAAATGGACAAATCCTTCTATAGAGCTATGCCTGGTATCATACCCCACCGCTTCCCATCCCGATTTATTGCCATAATGACCATTGGTTGATGGTGCAAGTTTTGCCATCCCATAAGGTAAAGCAGCTGGTGTAAAAAAGAACCAGCGACTATGGGCAGTACCAATACCAGAATCTACATACTTTAATACACCTTCCTTCTTTACCTTGCAGGAAGATAGTACTGCAACTGCTAAAAAAGCGGCTATTATGATATTACTATTTCTTCTCATCCTAAAATGATTCTATTTCTTCCAATGATTTACCCTTGGTTTCGGGCAATAACCTGTAAACAACAAAAAAGGCGATTAAACAGAAAAAGGCAAATACCCAGAAGGTTGCGGGTGTTCCGGCCTGTTTTAATAATATTGGTGTAACCTGTCCCATTATGGTATCGGCCACCCACATCACCATTATACTTACGCCCAAGGCTTTGCCTCTAATATTTGTTGGAAATATCTCAGATGCTACTACAAACTTTAAAGGGCCTATAGAGAACGCAAAACAAGCCAAAAAAAGCGTAACACTAATAATTAAGAATATACTCGAGGTAAGACCCAGATAAAACAGAAAACCTGTAACAAATAAACTTATTGTTGCCCCAATTGTACCAATTAAATAAAGTGGTCTCCTGCCCCAATCGTCAACTTTCCATATCGCAATAAAAGTAAATACCAGATTGGCCACCCCAAATATGATCTGTCCTAAAAAGGAATTACTTAGAGCAATACCTGCATCATTTAGTATGGATGGCCCATAATAAATGATGGCATTTATACCGCTTAATTGAGAAAACAAGGGCAGCAAAATACCAAGCAGCATGGCTTTCCTTAATTTAGGTGATAACAGTTCTTTATACGAGCCGTTATCATCATTTTTTTCTCCGCTTAGGGCTGCCTCAACAGCTTCCTCTTTACCGTTATTTATGCTTTTTAAAATGGCTAACCCTTCCAGGTTTCTGCCTTTTTTTATTAACCACCGTGGACTTTCGGGTACAAAAAACAATCCTACCAGAAACAGTGTGGCAAGCACCCCACCTATACTAAACATGCCACGCCATATTTCTTTAATGTAAACAAGATCAATTAACCCAGAGGTCGCTGTATGATGTTCAGAATAATTTAACAGCACTGAATTGGTTATATAGGCCATCAAAATCCCTACAGTAATTGCCAGCTGGTAAAAAGTAACCAGTCTCCCTCTAATAGCTGCCGGAGATATTTCTGAAAGATACAAGGGTACTACAATTGACGCAATACCAACACCTATACCACCCAATAATCTTGATGCAATTAACCAATCAAGAGATGTTACCAAAGAACAGCCAATGGCAGAGAAAAGGAATAAAATTGCAGAAATGAAGAGTAGTTTTTTACGTCCAAGTCTATCACTCAAATCTCCTGAAAATGCCACCCCCACAATACAGCCCACAAGAGCCGAAGAAACAAACCACCCTTCCTGTAATGGAGTTAAATTAAATTGTTTCTCTACAAAGGGCAATACTCCAGATATTACCGCCATATCAAAGCCAAAAAGCAAGCCTCCTAAAGATGCAACAAGGGTAATTAAGCCCAAATAAGTTTTATAATTATTATTCATACTTGCTCGGTTTATAAATGGTTAGGTATTAGGTTAGGTTATTCTTTACAATTCAATATCATGTTTAAGGAAAGCTTTAATCACTTTTGCTCTTCCTGTTCCATGATTTATCAGCTTATATTTCTGCGTTGCCGCTGGAATAATAAAGGTCTCGGCATAATGAAATTTATTGGTCTCATTCTCTTCAATCTCAACTGAAATGGAAGTGCCATCAACAAGCATCAACACATGACATCTGTCCTCAGTATCAATAATCAGTTCAGTATCAAATTCAATACGATGTACATCATAAAAATGATCCTTATGCGTTGGTAAGTGTAGTATTTCCCAATCATCACCTCTATCAAATAAGACTTGCTTAGCAATTAGCTCTTTCGGTACCTTTTCACCTTTTCTTTCAAACCTAAGGTTATTAAAGGCATGCTCTATATTAATCGGTCTGGGTTCGCCATTAAGATCAAGAGATAGCCAGTCGTACATTTTAAACGTAAAAATATATGGAGTAGCGCTAATCTCGAGCACCATGTTATTTATCCCGGAGCTATGAACAGTACCATTAGGAATTAAATATAGTTCATGCTTGCGCGAAGGAAAGCTACGTACATATCTCTCTACTAAAATCTCTTGTTTTTTAAGTTGGCTAAGTTCCAATGCTTTTCTGAATTCCTGAGGATCTATATTCTCCTGAAAACCCAGGTAAACCTTTGCACCTGGCTCGCAATCCAGGATGTAGTAGGTTTCATCCTGAGTAATGGTCTCTCCAAATTTTTCTCTGATATATGATTTTGATGGGTGACACTGAATGGACAGATTACCTCCTTTAAAAGTATCCAGAAAATCAAAACGAATAGGGAAATAGCTACCAAACTGTTTGGCATGTTCACCCAGTATGGCTTTATACTCAATCGTCATTAAAAGATCAAAAGGTATTTCCAGCAAGTTTCCGTCACTCTCCAACACAATACCATTCTCTGGCGTGATTAACTCAAATGACCATGCATAATTGACCTCTTTGATATTTAAGCCCTGCAGATGTTTCTTCATCCATTGCCCTCCCCACGAGCCACTTTCAAACCAGGGACGTGCACGCAAAACAGAGTGGCTAAGTTTATGTAATCCATCAACCAGATCTTTTTTGAACAACCAGTTTGGCCTACCTACTCTTTGCCCATCTGCAACTATAGCAATCTTTTCAAGCAATTCGGCCTTATGTTGGTTTAGTACTACCCAATCTACAAAGTAGAAGCGTTTATACATTTTAAAGGCTTTGTCTTTAAAATTATTCCCAAGATTCCCAATTGACCCAGCTCGCATGCGGTATTGTATTTCGTTCTTAGGGATATCAAAATACACCACCGGTGCATCCCAATTGAGTAAACCTGCACCAATACCAATTACAATATTGATGTCTGCCTGATCATCTTTTTCGAGTGCTAAAAATTCATCAATTTTAAAGAAATCTTTAAGATTAAGGTTGGTTTTAAATCCCCACACATCTTCGGCGCCACCTAAAAATGGCTTAACCATTTTCTCTACTTCGGATTCACTTTTAAAATAATCTGCTGTAAAATGCCATTTTACAGAAAAACCGTTCTCTTCAAGTTTCTTCTGAACCTCTTCTTGAATATCGCTAAAAAATACTCCTCCATATCCATCGATGAGCACGTTTTTCTGTTCAATGATCCAGGCTACTAAACTACCAAAGCCGCTATATATTTTACCTTTCCCTAATTTGTGATAGGGCATTGAGTTGTAACTATTGTCTTCTGTGGAACTCTCATATACGTGTTGCTGCAACAATGGTTGCGTGCTATTTCTCCATTTATACTCACTCATACTTTTGCCAGTTTGAATTTTTTCATTTTCTGTAGCCTCAGAAGCTTCTATCATAATTTCAACTACCCTTTATTTATTAATAACCAAACATATGTATAAACATAAAAAACCAACAAAAATAGCTTAATATCACCATAAAAGCCGAATAATGGTAAATCACATCCAACGTAAGAACCAAATATGTACAAACATAGTGATTTAATAATCCATTGCAAATATATTTTCATAATATTGCAATAGAGAAAAACAGATATAAAGGGCAACCTTAAAGCCGTATATAAATATGAAATTAGCACTCAACCATAAAAGTCCCATTCCTCTGCATATACAAGCAGAAGAGTTGTTGCGTAAAATGATAGCAGACCCTCAATTTCAAAACGGCAAATTATTGCCCAATGAAATTGACCTTGCCAATCAACTGGCTATTTCCCGTACCACACTTCGTCAGGCCTTAAACAAACTGGTATATGRAGGATTGTTAATCCGTAAAAAAGGAGTTGGAACAAAAGTAGCAGATGCCATGATCAGTTCTAAGTCTGCAAACTGGCTAAGTTTCTCTCAGGAAATGAAAGCCAGGGGCATTCCGATCAAGAACTTTGAATTACATGTAAGCTGGATTTATCCTGAAGAAGTAATTGCCAATTTCTTCAACATCAAAACCGATCAAAAAATATTAAAACTTGAACGTTTAAGAGGCAAACCTGAAGGCCCTTTTGTATATTTTGTTTCCTATTTTCACCCCCGCACAGGGTTAACAGGTGAAGAGGATTTCAAAAGACCTCTTTATGATATATTGCAAGCCGATTACAACATCATTTCGGAATTATCAAAAGAAGAGATCAGTGCAAAAGCAGCTGACAAGTTCATTGCCTCAAAGCTCGAAACAGAACCTGGGAGTCCTATCTTATTCCGTAAACGCTTTGTCTTTGATCAGGCAGATCGTCCTATAGAATACAACCTGGGATACTACAAGGCGGATAGCTTTATTTATACCGTAGAGAGCAGAAGAAGCTAAAATTATAGGCCCCAATTCTTATTGGGGCTTGCCCCCATCTTTAGTACTAACTTACCACCCTTAAGCAGTTCTGATGCTGGAAACTTAAATGAGTTTAATACTTTGCCATTAAGTGTTGCACTTTGTACATATTTATTGGATCTGGATACATTTGGCGCCTCTATACTAAAGGTTTTGCCTCTGCCGTATTGCTCACCCAACCCGATGGTTACTTTAGAAAAAAGCGGACTTCCAATTTCATATATAGGATCAGTGCTGCAGCCACCATCAGTCTGGAAAAGTCCCATAGATACCATAATAAACCAGGCACTCATCTGGCCCTGATCTTCATCACCAAGATATGCATTAGATACATCAAACCCGTAATAACGATCTATAATTGAGCGACTCCAGTATTGTGTAAGCCAGGGTTTCTTAACCCAATTAAACAGGAAGGCAAAATGCATAGACTGCTGATTACCCTGGATTACCGGATAATCCCAGTATTGATCGCCGGGGGCATTAAAGCGTAATTTATAGCTTTCCTTAAAACCCCACTCCAGGCGTTCTACAAACTTATCTTCTCCAATTTCCTTAGCCAGTCCGGGCACATCCTGTGGCACAAAATAGGTTAGCTGCCAGGCATTCCCCTCTACATACTGTTCATTGGCTCCTGACTTAAAAGGGTCAAAATCAGGAAACCACGAGCCGTCTGACTTACGTAAACGGGCATAACCTGTTTCCTTATCTATTGCATTTTTCCAATAGTTTGCCCGAAGCGTAAACTCTTCTGCAGCTTCTTTTTTACCCAATGCTTTTGCAAACTGTGATACAGTCCAGTCATCATAAGCATATTCGAGCGTATTAGAGAACCTTCCCTGATCGTATGGCACATATTTATGTTTTAAATAAGGTAAAAGGTCTCTGTTTCCTGCAAATCCCAATCCTACTTTTTGGGCAGGTGTAGTTTGCATTTTATACACGGCTTCAAAAGCTTTTTGGGCATCAAAATCTCGAATACCCATCTGATATGCGCCAACTATCAAAGGAATTTCATGCTCAGCAACCATTACAGGCACATAGTTCATTCCTGCCGGACCTTTTGCAAGCCAGCCATTGGCATCATACATCGCCAATTGTGATTTAACCCACCTGGATGACCACTCCGGAGTAACAAGATTCCAAAACTGATTGAGGTTCCAAAATGTATTCCAAAAAGCATCGCAGCCTAAAGCTAAAGCATTTGGATCCTTAAGTTGCTGAATCTTTTGTGTAGCATCAACCCACTTGCCATCCAGATCGCTCCAGGTATTACGACTAGCCAATGCGCGATACATGTTGCTATAAAACCTTACTTTTTCACGCCTGTCGTTAGTAGTAATTGCCAAACGCCCCATCAGCTTATTCCACGCATCACGCTGTCCATTGCGAACTTTGTCGAAACTCCAACCATAAGGCTCTGTAACTTCTTTCAATAAATTTTGAGAGGCATTCTCAATGCTTACAAGCGATATTCCTGTACGTGTTTGCACTACCTGGTTCTTTCTCGTATCAAATTCTACATACGCCCCTGCATCTTTAACCGTACCTGCATTTAGAATATCCTTTTCACTCAGATCGTCGTTTAACCAGGTACCGAATTTTTTAATTGGCTGATCAAACTCAATTACAAAGTGAATCTTATAATCCTGATTAACATCACCAGACCATGCATTAGGTGTAAATTGCCTTGTAAAACCTTCTATCCTATAATCGCTTACTTTTCTTAATGAAACATCCTTTAATTGATAAGAATATTCTGCAGGGATCTGGAGGTCGATCATTACCCTCGAATTCCCGGCCTTAGGATAGGTATACCGTTGAAAGCCGCATCTGGTTGTAGCCGTTAGCTCGGCCTTAATGTTATAGTCGGTAAGCATCACTTTGTAATAACCTAAAGGCGCTTCCTCTGTTGATTTATCAATTTGAGATCGATAACCATCTCCAGCCTTACGCTCATCTCCAACTTTAATTTTTAGCGGACCATTAACAGGCAACATCCCCAGGCCAGCCATAGTCCATTCATGAATGTGGCTAAAAACCCCAACACTTTCAAAAGACGGATCATAACCTGCTGTCCATCCGGCATTTTGATTATCAGGACTCAATTTAACCATACTAAACGGCATCCATGGACCTGGAGCAATCATCCATCGCGAATGGGCCGTACCCATCCTGGTATTTACATAATCAGCAGAAGTAAATTGTTGTTGTTTTGATCGCTTAACTGTCCCCTTTTCCAACAATACTCCATTGCTAAAAATCTCGTACCTGCTTTGCTTTGGAGTAATTACAGCAGGCATCGGAACCTCAAACTGATATCTGGAACTATCAAGTTTTTCTTTAAACAGAAGTTTCCCGTCTAGTTTAACAGTAAGTTCGGGGTTTCCTGAAAGGTGCTGTGCATCTACAAGCAATGGCTGAATCTGTTTACCATTCTTGGTTAACTCGTACTCAGCAGCTTTTACATTCCTTAAAAAGATAGCTTTATTATTAACCAACACTGCACTCTGAGGGCCTTCCAATCTCACCTGATCGAATACCATCCAGGAACCATCCAGTGAAGTAAGTACCATCTCGTTTCCTCCTTTACGGAGCATTCCAGATTGAACCGGAATTTCTATTTTATATTCCTTTGCGTCATTCAGATCACCTTCAACAACCCGACCTGATTTGTACTTTGGCAACTGTTTTACAAAAGCTTTACCGTTGATGATCACTTTAAGCAGCGGAGGAGAATCACCTTGATAGCCCAGTAAATCAATAACAAAATTCCATTCTCCCTGCACTGGAAAACTGGTTAGTCCAAACAATATGTTTGCAGTATGAGTTCTTAAACCAGAGGTACTGCCCGTGCCTCCCCAACCATCTTTTGGGCCAGGCAAAACATATGGCCAATCCTTTTCAGGTTTTGAAAACCCAATAAGAAAAAACCGGTCTTCCCATCCAAAATCATGATCTAAAAAATGCTTATACCCAGAAGGAGCAAGCGCCATATCTTCATCCTTATTATMCGAAGATCCTATCTCCCAGATCACTTTCTTCTGGGCACACAATGGTACTACCGCGAAGCTCAAAAGCATCGCTAACAATAATACCTTTAAATTGTCGCGGTAATTACTCATCATTTGCTGTCAAAATTATTTTTTAGTCTTCTGTTCAAGTTCCGTAATTGCACTCCACAAAACCCCCGCTTCTCCTCTAAAACTAGATGAGCCCTGAGGTTTGTTGTCTGGTGTGTACCACTCATAAAAGCCTTTGTTTTTTATCACACGATCTAACATTGGCGCCATGGCTTCACAAGCTTCCTCAAGAAGATCGTAACGGATAAGTTGAGACACCATTCTACCACCAAACCAAGTCCAGTCTCCACCATTCTGATACGAATAAGGCCCCATGCCAGTATTTTTAAAAAACCCTTTTGGATATACCGGATATATAGTTAAACCTATTGTTGCGGCATTGGCTTTCTTCACATTTTCCTTCATTTTATTGTAAGCAGCTTTCACTTCTTCTTTACTTAAAAGACCAGCCTCTATTGCAATTGCAGTTCCTCCGTGATAATAAATCTCCGATTCATTAAAAGATGCGGGAAATGGCGAACCATTTAAATATATATGCGGTACAAATTTCTGTTGGGTTTTATCCCAAAGGTGTTTACGAACATTTGCAGCTAAGCTTCCTTTGATGTCTTTCCAATATCTTTGTGATTTTGAAGATAAATCTGCCATGTCAAGAAAATCATTAATGGCAATTATGAACATTGCATTATCATAAATATCTATGGTTCTGTGCGAGTTAGAATCTAATACAACACCCCAGCTATGTTCTGGCTGAACATCTCCCCAGTCTACAGTTGTTGCACCCCATACCAATCCGTATTTCTTTTCGAAGCGCTTGGTAAGCAAAAACTCCATAGCTTGTTCCAGGTGTTTTTGTACAGATGCCCCAGCAACGGTATCCTTCAAAATGGTTTTATCGCCAGTACCTCTTATATACTTAGCAATGGCTTGTACAAGAGAAGTCTCCTGATCTGTTTCTACCGTATTTTTATGCCCGGCATAACCTGGTGCAAGTGCTGAATGATAAAAATCATATGAAACACCGCCTTTTTTTATCGGAATATAGCCGTCTAAAATTCCCCCGTCTGGTTGCTGAAATTGAAAGAAAGTAATCAAATGTTTTTTTATAAGATCTTTATCATTCACTTTACAGGCAACAGTCAAAAAGGTATTAAGATCTCTTATCCATACCTCACCATAACCATCTCCGGCTGTAAAACCTTTCTTTATTAATGTCTCTGCCATTTCCTTTACGGAATCTGCGGAAGGTTTAATAGATTCAACTTTTTTAGACACACTGGCGGATAAAACACTTTGTCCATTCGTACTTTTACTCAGGGCAAAAGCACTTAAACAAGTTATCATTAGTATTCTTATTCTCATATATGCTATTTATTAGACGTTTTAGGATTCGTTACAAGCAATGATTTATGCTATTTGTACATACATAGTTACATATTAATTTTATGCAATCAAATTTTTCAGTGTTAAATTTCAATTTATGCATAAAAACATCCCCCAGACCACATTTTTTAATGTAACCTGGGGGATTCAAACAACTTAAGTAAAAGCTTTATTTTTTTCCCAAAGTGATTTCGGGCCAGTTATCAGTTCTGAATGGCGACGCCGGCAGGCCTGCACCATTTACAAAATTACACTGTGGGTTATCGGCCCAGGCATACCTTACCGAAACAGGATTAGGCACTTCAGCGCTACTAACAATAACCTGATTTCCTTTTATTACAGCTTTAGCCCAATGAAATTTCTGATCGGAACCCGCAACCGAAAAGCCAATTAGCTCTCCACCATCACTAGCCTTTAAACCGCCATCGGTAGATCCAAAGGTTAATGCTATGGTATTACCGTCAATTTTTTGTGATTGGTATACCGGGCCGCTATAAGGAATTTTAACCCCATAATCTTTAGCTAGTGCTATAAAAGCTAGTCGCTTACCAACATCCTGTTTGTTTTTTGGATGAATATCAACTGCATCTCCTATGTCAATAGAAACGGCCATCCCGGTATTTGGAAGTGAAAGCGTTTCACGCTGCGCATCTCTTAACTCTGCCCACTCAGACGACTTTGGCTCCTTTACTGCTTGCATAAAATTAGCGAGCTGAACAAAGTAAAAAGGAAAGTTAGGTTGATTCCAGCTTTTTCTCCAATCTTTAATCATTGCAGGAAAGAGTTTGCGATATTGATTTGCCCGGCCGGCATTACTTTCTCCCTGGTACCAAATAGCTCCCTTAATCGGGAATTGCAAATACGGATTGATCATCGCATTATACAATACCGTTACTCTGTTAGGGCCATCATTTGAAGCAGGCATAGGCGCTACGTCTTTTAAATTTAACCCTACCTTGTATTGCCAATCTCCATCAAGCGATAAACGCTCGCCATTTGCAGACACCAGTGATAATATATTTTTATCTGCATAAAGACCACCATCACCGGCACCATCAAACACCCTTACTACCAGAGCAAATGTTCCTGCTTTTACTTTATTTGCAGGGATAGTATAAGCACGTGGCACATTAAATCCTTCTGTTTGACCTATTTTTTCGCCATCAAAAAAAGTAACGTCATTATCATCTATAGTACCCAAATTAACCTTTACCTCTTTACCTGCCCATGATTGAGGGATAGTTATATTTTTTCTAAACCAAACAACGCCATCAAAATCAGGCATCCCACTCTTCTCCCATAACGAAGGCAAAGCCATGCTTTTCCATGATGAAACGTCAAGTGAAGCATCCAACCATGCAGGTTTACCCTGAGCTATACCAGCATCTTTATCTAATACCAGCTTTTGCCAGGCTTCTAATTTCTGTTTAAAGCTAGAGGCGTCTTTATCTTTACCGGAAGTTTCAATTTTGTTAACTGCTTCCATAAAATCCGGTATAGTTTTAAGTGTACCTGCACTAGTCCACGCTTCCGCAATAGTTCCCCCCCATGAGGTATTTATCAATCCAATAGGAACTCCTGTTTTTTTATTGATCTCGCGGGCAAAAAAGTAGGCTACTGAAGAAAAATTCGCAACATATTTTGGTGTACATGCTTGCCACCCATCATTATATACCTTAGCATCTTTTAACGGCGAATTGCTGGTTACCTGAACAGTGTGCAACAATCTGATATTCGGATAATTCGCATCGCTTATTTCCTGCTCATAATTATTAACTTTCCCCCATCCTGCCAATGGCATTTCCATGTTAGATTGTCCTGAGCAAATCCAAACATCACCAATAAGCACATTGCTTAACTTAGTAACATCCCCATCAGAAATACTGATATTATATGGCCCACCATAGGAAGGAGTCGGTAATACAATCTTAAACTTTCCATCACTACCCGCTTTAGCAGTATAAGTTTTATTGTTCCAGGTAGCGGTAACCTTTACAGTTTTTCCTGCATCGGTATTTCCCCAGATGGCAACATTGGTTTTTTGTTGAAAAACCATGTTATCACTAAATACAGAAGGTAAAGTTACCTTTGCCTGCACAACGGCGCTTAAAAATAATGAGGCAAGCAATAAGCCGCCTTTAAAGAATTTAACGGAATTGAGGTTCAAGATGTTCATTGTTTAATTTGGTTACATAATGCAATACCAGATCGTTATAAACTATTAGAACCAGATATCGCTATGCACAAACATATTAAATATTAATATATTTTCATTAAACAAAAAGCATCTATTAATCTATACCGCCCACTACCCCCATCTGTTCTAGTTTAGCCTCAGTACCAGAAACATAACGGGAATCTGATTTTTTCTCTGAAGAGAATTCCATCATTAATGACTCCGCAACATGAACCATATGTTCTGACCCTATAAATATAGCTGTGCGCTGATGCAGTTCTGTTGGTTCTATTTCTAATATCCTGTTAAAACCATCCGAAGCAACTCCTCCGGCTTGTTCAACGATAAAAGCCATTGGATTACATTCATACAATAACCGCAGTTTTCCATTAGGAGATCTGGCAGTGGTAGGATAAATATATATGCCTCCCTTTATTAAATTTCGATGAATATCGCCTACCATCGACCCAATATACCTCGATGTATATGGTCTATTGGTGGCCGCATCTTCAACCTGAACATATTTTAGATATTTTTTTACTCCTTCCGGAAAATGGACATAGTTCCCTTCATTTAAGGAATAAATATTTCCATTTGGGGGTATCTTCATATTTGGATGAGATAAGCAAAACTCTCCGATGGAAGGATCTAAGGTAAAGCCGTTTACCCCTTTACCTGTGGTATACACCAACATGGTTGAGGATCCATAAATCACATAACCTGCTGCCACCTGCTCCGTTCCTTTTTGCAAAACATCCTGCAAAGTAGCCTCTCCGTTTGTTGATTTTCTTCTGTAAATCGAGAAAATAGTTCCTACGGCAACATTACAATCAATATTAGAACAACCATCGAGCGGGTCAATGCACAC